>JAGQRA010000554.1 GCA_020425885.1 Planctomycetota bacterium
AGATGAGGATGCGCGGCGGCGAGGTCGAGGTCTGCGTCGCCGAAGGCCTCGGCCCGCGCTCGGCCGCGCTGCGGCTCGGCGTCGATCCCGTGGTCGAAGGCCTGGACCGTGACTCGGCCTGGTTCGGTGATGCGATCGTGATCGGCGGCGCGTTCCTCGGCAGCCTGGCCGAGGACGTCGAGGTCAGCATCAACGGCGTGCCACAGGTCGTGCTGTCGGCGCGCGGCAACGCGATCGAGTTCCGCGTCGCGAACGGGACCACGAGCGGCGCGGTCGCGGTTCGCGTTCGCGGCCGGGCAGCCGCCCTGCAGCCGATGTTGAACGTCGGCGCCGATTCGGATCGCGACGGCATGCCCGATGCCTGGGAGCTGCTGCACGGTCTCGATGCCGCCGACCCCGCCGATGCCCGGCGTGACGGCGATGGCGATGGTCTCGACAATCGGCGCGAGTTCCGCATCGGAACCCTGCCCGAGCTCGCCGACAGCGATGGCGGCGGCATCGACGACGGCCAGGAGGTCGCGCTGGGGCTCGACCCGACCGATCCCGCCGACGACACCGGTGACCCCGATGGCGATGGTCTGCCGACGACGCTCGAACTGCAGCTGCACTCCGATCCCGCCAGCTTCGACAGCGACGCCGATGGGCTCAGCGATGGCGAGGAGCACCTGCGCACCTACGGCTACGTCACCGACCTCAACGATCCCGACAGCGACGACGACGGCCTGCTCGACGGCGACGAGGTCTTCCGCTACGGCACCGATCCGTCGACGCCGCACTCCGACCAGGACGAGCTGACCGACGGCGACGAGGTGCTCGGCCGGCGCGGGCCGCCGACCAACCCGTTGCTGACCGATACCGACGGCGACGGCTTGTCCGACAGCGAGGAGGTGCTGCAGCTCTGCACCGACCCGACGCTGCGCGACACCGACGGCGACGGCATCGACGACGGCGAGGAACGGCAGCTCGGCACCGATCCGTGTCGTCGCGATTCCGACGGCGACGGCATCGGCGACGGCGATGAGGTCGCGCTCGGCTTGCTGCCGCGGGTCTTCGATCCGACCGTCGATCTCGTCGGCCGCACGGTCGATGACCACGGCGTGGCGCTGGTCGGCGCCGCCGTCCGGATGCTCGGCCAGCCGGTCACCGCCCACACCGCGCAATCGACCGCCGGCGGCGCGTTCACGATCGCGCACTGGCCGACCGCGTTGAGCCCGATCCAATTGACGGCGTCGACGCGGCAGGGTGGGGTCGTGCTCGCCGGGCACTCGCCGATGAGCGCCGTTGTGGCGCCGAGCACGGCGTTCGGCGATCTCGTCCTGCGACCCGACGCGGGCCGCCCGCTCTACGAGCCGATCGCGTTGCCGGCGCTCGCGACCCTCGAGGCCACGGCGGTCGACCTCGATGGCGATCTGCTCAGCGATCTGGTGCTGCGTGGCACCAACGGCGGCGGCTGGCTGGCCCGCGGCACCGGTCCGGCCGCGTTCGCCGATCCGACGCCGTTGTTCGCGGTGACGATCCGCGGTCTTGTCGTCGTCGACCTCGACGGCAACGGCATGCCCGACCCGGTCGTCGCCGCCGAGAACGGCACCGAACTGCTGATCCGCGACAACATCGGCGGCGTGCTGCAGCCCGCGCGTCACGTGCCGCTGTCGTTCCAGGCCGGCGCGGTGGCGGCGATCGACTTCGACCGCGACGGCCGCGTCGATCTCGCGGTCGCCGACCGCAACAGCGCCCAGCTCCATCTGCTGCGCAACGACGGTCCGCGCGGGCTTTGGCCGCAGGCGCTGGCGGTACCGGCGCGGGTCGGCCTGATGCGGATCGTCGATCTCGATGGCAACGGCTGGGACGATGTCCTGCTGCTCGCCGAGAACGTGACCTACGTGACCTGGCTGCCGAACGGCAGCGCCGGTTTCGCGACGCCAGTGAACATCGCGTTCGGGCTCGAGCCGATCGACCTCGCGATCGCCGACCTCGATGGCGACCTCGATCTCGATCTGGTCGCGACCGGTCTCGACGCCGCCTCGCAGCTGCGCGCGCGCCGCGTCGACAGCCTGGCGGCCGGTGTCTTCGGCGCGCCCTCGCCGATCGGACCCGCGCGTTCGATCTACTCGGTCGAGGCCGCCGATGCCGATCGGGACGGCGACATCGACCTGTTGTTCGGCGTGCCGTCGCAGGCGACGTTCGGTCCGGCCCTGTTGTTGATCCTCGAGAACGACGGCCTCGGCGGCTTCGCCAACGGCATCGAGGTGCCGCTCGGCGGCTACGACAGCTTCTTCATGACGATGTCGGCGGCCGATCTCGACGGCGACGACGATACGGATCTGGTGCTCGGGGGGCTCTACCCGCCGAGCACGGTCGTGGTGCGCGGCGCCGCCGGGCTCGGCTTCCGCTCGCCGAAGATCACCGAGCTGACGGTGCTCGAGGCCGTGTTCGGCGACTTCGACGGCGACGGCCGCGATGACCTGGCGATCGAGACCACCTCCGCCATCGAGGTCCAGGGCGGCGTCGGCGACGGCTCGTTCTCCGGATCGCGGACGCTCGCCATCGGCAGCCACAATGGCGTCGCTGCTGGCGATCTCGATCGCGACGGCCGCGACGATCTTGTCGTCAGCCGCTATGGCAGCGTCGAGGTCCGGGCCGGCCTCGCCGCCGGCGGCTTCGCGGCGCCCGTCTTGACCAGCGCGACGAACCAGTCGGCCTACGATCCGCGCGTCGTCGACGTCGACGGCGATGGCTGGCCGGACCTGTTGACGCGGCCGCTGGCCAACGCGCTGGCCTGGTGGCGCAACAACGGTGGCCAGCTGCAGCCGTCGACGCCGATCGTGTTCGCCGGTCTCGCCAACGTCCGCGAGTTCACGGTCGGTGACTTCGACGGCGACGGCATCACCGATGTCGCGGCCTACGATGGCAGCCGGGCGGTCGTGCGCTGGGGCAGCGGTAGCGGCACCTTCCTGCCGGGGTCTGCGGTCACGATCGCCGATGCGCTCGTGTCGAGCTTCGTCGCCGGCGACTTCGACGGCGACGGTCGGGACGATCTGGTCCTGGCCGGGTCCGCCCTCACGTTCGTCTATGCCGCGCCGGGCCGACAACTCGAGATTCCGGTGGAGCAACCGAACGTGGTGCTGCCGCGCCCCGTGGCCGCGCGTGACTTCGATGCCGACGGCCGCCTCGACCTCGTCGTGACGACGGTTCCGAACATGGCGCTCTATCGCAACGAGGGGCTGCGGGTGTTCCGCCACCGGGAAACCCATGCGGCCGGGCTATCCGTGCAGTCGTTGCAGCAGCCCGATCTCGATGGCGACGGCATCCCGGATCTCGCCGCCTTCACGCTCGGCAGCACGGGGCGGAAGCGACTGCTGAGCTGGCTCAGCTGGCGGTAGGCCTTCGCCCGTGCCCATCGTCAGCGCACCCGACAGTGCAGCGCGTTGGTGGCGCTGATGCCGAACATCGCGGCGGGGTCGAGGTAGATGGCCTGGGCGTGCACGCCGAGCCCGTTCCAGACCGGAGCGCGCGGCATGGTCAGCGACAGCGCCCCCCGGCCCGAGGCATCGAGGTAGTGGAAGAAGGTGCCGAGCGGCTGCACGTAGAGCGTGCCGTTCAACACCGGCAGGCTCTGCTCGTCGATGCCGACGATCACGAACCCGGGGGCGTTGGCCAATCCGTTCTCGATCCGTGCCGACCAGACCTCGTTGCGGCCGGCGCATCCGCTCGGCGCGATCGTCGGCGCCCCGTGGGTGCCCGCAATGCCGAAGCCGGCCACCACCTGACTGCCGCAGCGGCCGAAGCCCGTGACGCGGACCAGGTCGACGCTGCCCCAACCGTGCGAGAGCTGCAGCAGATCGCCCGTGATCGGGTCGATGCACGAACCGGCCGGATAGCCGAGCGGAGCGAGGAACGGCTGCCGCGTCGACGGGATCGGCATCGCGTTGGCGTCGAGCCGATAGAGCACGACCTGACCCGGGACGTACTCGGTCACCAGGGCGTACTCATGGTCGGGCAGCAGCGCCGAGCCGGGCGGAACGTGCACCAGGTTGCGCGGCCCGTTGCCGAGCGTCACCGGCGGTCGGGCGAGCGCGAGATCGAACGTGCCATTGCCGTCGGGGGTCAGGGTGAAGGCGTGGACGCTGCCGCTGTCGGAGACGATGCGGAGCTCGCCGGCGTTGGCGAAACCCGCCGGCACGATCGCGCAGCCGCGATACTCGGCCTGCATGCCGAACTGCGCGAGGTCGATCTGGCGCCGTTGCAGCCAGTTGCCCGGCGCGATCTGCCACAGCTCATTGGTCAGCGAGGTGGTGTAGAACAGCACGCCGCCAGGGCCGTAGACCATGCTCGTTCCCATGTAGCCGACGTTCGTGACCTGCGTGATCGGAGCGACGACACCGGTCACGTGCCCATCGACGTCGCGCGTGACCGGCAGCTCGGCGATGATGGCGCTGCCGGTGCCGGGGTTGGCGCCGAGCAGCAAGGTGCCGGGATTCCCGGCCGCGAAGGTGAGCGCGCCGCCCGGCCACGTCGACGTGGGGCCGACCTGGCTGACGAGGTAATCGGTCTGGAACGGCGCAGCGACGTTCTGCGCGAGAGCGGCGGCGGCCGAGCAGCCGACGGCCGCGAGCGCGACGAGAGATGAGTGCCTGGGCATCGAAGTCCTTTGGTCAGGGAAGCGCGGGGGCGCTGTCACTCCCGGGGCGGGAGCATAGCGGTCGGGCGAGCTCCGGGGTGGCCCCTGGGGGTAGAGGGTGCTTCAGGCGATCCGTGATCGGGACACGATGCCAAGGTGCCGGGCGCGATGACGCGCCGCGCAGTTCGGGCCGCGAGACTGGCCTGGCAGAACTTCTCGACTGCCTCGAAACACCAAGCTCGGCGCAACAACCCGATTCCGAGGACCGACATGAGAATCACACTCGCGGCAGCCCTCTGCCTCTCCACCTTCGCCATCTCAGCGCGGACGCAGTCCCAGACCACCTCGCCGATCTACATCAGCTCGCTGCCGCCGACAGCGCCTGCGGAACTCGGCTGGAACAGCCTCGATCTCAGCGTCGAGGTTCCAGGCAATCCTGCGGTGCAGTTCAGCTCGGGCCAGATCCCGGTGCCGGGCAACCCGGGTTGGCACGGCATCGACACCTCGCCGCTCGGCCCCATCGTGTTCGTGCCGGTTGCGGCCGGGGCCTACCTCATGGCACTTCTCAACTACAGCGTGACCATCCCGCTGTCGTGGAACCGGTCCACGGGCCGGTTCGCCGGAACCGATGGCGTGACGAGCGCGAGCGTCGAGCACACTGAGGTCGGCGGTGAAGTTCAGGCGCGCACTTCCAGCGGGCAGGGCGGCGGCGGGCCTTGCGTGGATGTCCGCGTCAAGGAGGTCCCGCGACCTGACGGCAACAAGGGCATTCGGATCGAGGTCGACCACCCGTGCGAGTGCACGGTCGCCTTCTTCCAGTTCTTCCGTCAGAACGTCACCTATGAGGACGGCGACGGCAACACGCATCCGTGTCCGATCCCCGTAGCCGGCACCGGCAACAACGAACGGCCGGCCCAGAACCACATGATGTACGTCGACAGTTCACGCCGTTACACGCAGGATGGGTCATACCCGGCGGAGCAGCCGGTGCAGAACGGCTCGACCTGCACGACGGCCATGGAGGACGGCCCGGAGATCAAGGAGCCGGATGCCCTCCAGGCCACGCTCGAGGTCCTGACTGAGGGTCGGGTCACCAAGATCCACCTCGATGTCTGGTTGACCACGTACGTCCTGCTCACGTGCCCGCCTAACCCAGCCGACATCGTTGCTGTCGTGGAATGGAACTTCAAGCGCACCTATGTCTTCCCGCCCCCCGCCGGCGGTCAACCCGCAGGCGAAGTCGGCGGCCCCAACCCCGGGAACGGTGGCGGATGCGGCTTCCCCAACAGCAGCCCCAACATCCAGATCGGCTCGGGTCAGACGATGGGGCAGAGCGCGCAGAACGCGCTCAATGAGTATCTGAACAACAGGTACGGCGGGTCGAGGTAGATCGGCGCCGCCCCGGCCCGCCGATCGCGGCCAGCATGCCGCGCCTCACGGTCGCGCCCCGCATCTACCCGAGCAGCTTGCGGATCACGGTCTGCAGGATGCCGCCGTTCTTGTAGTAGTCGACCTCGACCGGGGTGTCGATGCGGCACCGCGCCTCGAACGTCGTCACCTTGCCGGTCCCGGGATGCCGCGCCGTGACCTGCAGCAGCTGCCGCGGTTGCACCGCGTCGTCGACCGCGACGTCGAACGCCTCGTGTCCGGTGAGGCCCAGCGTCTCGCGGTTGTCGCCGTCCTTGAACTGCAGCGGCAGCACGCCCATGCCGACGAGGTTGCTGCGGTGGATGCGTTCGTAGCTCTCGGCCAGCACGAACCTGACGCCGAGCAGCAGCGTGCCCTTCGCCGCCCAGTCGCGCGAGCTGCCGGTGCCATACTCCTTGCCGGCGAGCACGCACAGCGAAGTGCCGGCCTCGCGGTAGCGCATCGCGGCGTCGTAGATCGGCAGCTGGTCGCCGCTCGGCAGGTGCACGGTCATGCCGCCCTCGACGTCGACCAGCAGGTTGCGCAGGCGGATGTTGGCGAACGTGCCGCGCGTCATGACGCGGTCGTTGCCGCGCCGCGCGCCGAACTGGTTGAAGTTCGCGGGCTCGACGCCGTTCTCGATCAGGTAGCGACCGGCCGGGCTGTCGGCCTTGATGTTGCCGGCCGGCGAGATGTGGTCGGTCGTCACCGAGTCGCCGAGCACGCACAGCGGCAGCGCGCCGGTGATCGGCGCGATCGGCTCGACGTCGCGCCCCATCTGCTGGAAGAACGGCGGCTCCTGGATGTAGGTGCTGCCTTGGTCGAAGGCGAACAGCGCGCTCTCGGTGGCGGTGATCTCACGCCACGGCGGCGGACCCTGATCGACCGTGCCGTACTGCTCGCGGAAGGCCTCCGGCGACATGCTGGCCGCGATCGCATCGGCGACCTCCTGCTGGCTCGGCCAGACGTCGCGCAGGTAGACCGGCTGGCCGTCGCTGCCGGTGCCGAGCGGGTCCTGGTCGAGGTCGATGTCGACGGTGCCGGCGAGCGCGTAGGCGACGACCAGCGGCGGCGAGGCCAGGTAGTTGGCCTTGACGTCGGGATTGACGCGGCCTTCGAAGTTGCGGTTGCCGCTGAGCACCGAACAGGCGACGAGGTTGTGCTCGCGGATCGCCTTCGACACCGGCGCCGGCAGCGGGCCGCTGTTGCCGATGCAGGTCGTGCAGCCGTAGCCGACGGTGTGGAAGCCGAGCTGCTGCAGCGCCGGCAGCAACCCGGCCTTCTGCAGGTAGTCGGTGACGACGCGCGAGCCGGGCGCGAGCGAGGTCTTGACCCAGGGCTTCTGCCGAAGGCCGCGCGCCGCCGCCTTCTGCGCCAGCAGGCCGGCGCCGAGCATCACCGAGGGATTGCTGGTGTTGGTGCACGACGTGATCGCGGCGATGACGACGGCGCCGTGGGTGAGTTCGCTTCCGCTGCCGTCGTCGACCGCCGCGGTCGCGGTGAGCGCCGCGTCGGCGAGGCCGAAGCCGCGCTCCTTCGGCGCCTTGCGCAGCGTGCTCTGGAACTCGGGCCGCATCGCCGACAGCGCGATGCGATCCTGCGGCCGCTTCGGACCGGCGAGGCTCGGCACCACGGTGGCGAGGTCGAGCTGCAGCCTGCTGGTGTACTCGGGAGCCTCGGCGTCGGCGGTCCACAGCAGGCCCTGGGCCCTGCAATAGGCTTCGACCAGCGCGACCTGTTCGGCGCTGCGGCCGCTGCGCTCGAGGAATCGGCAGGTCTCGGCGTCGACCGGGAAGAAGCCCACCGTGGCACCCTACTCGGGCGCCATGTTGGCCAGCGTGGCGCGGTCGGCGAGCGACATCGCGGCGGCGCCGGCGCCGAAGAACTCGACGAACTTGCCGACCACGCCGTGCGCGCGCAGCAGTTGCGTCACGGTCAGCACGAGGTCGGTCGCGGTCGCGCCCTCGGGCAGCCGACCGGTGAGCTCCATGCCGACCACCTCGGGCAGCAGCATGTAGGTCGGCTGGCCGAGCATCACGGCCTCGGCCTCG
>JAGQRA010000555.1 GCA_020425885.1 Planctomycetota bacterium
AACCGGGTCTGGATGCACCACTTCGGCCGGGGGATCTCGCGGACCCCGAACGACTTCGGCAAGCTCGGCGAGGCGCCGACCCATCCCGAGTTGCTCGACTGGCTGGCCAGCGAGTTCGTGGCCCGCGGCGCGCGGCTCAAGGATCTGCACCGACTGATCGTCACCTCGGCGACCTACCGCCAGTCGTCGGCACCGCGCGACGACGCGCTGGCGACCGACCCCGTGAACGACCTGTTCTCGCGGGCTCCGATCCGTCGGCTCACCGCGGAAGGCGTGCGCGACTCGATCCTGGCGGTCGGCGGCCGGTTGAATCTCGAGATGGGTGGGCCAGGCATCTACCCGGAGATGCCGCGGGCGGTGCTCGAGACCTCGTCGCGGCCCGACGCGGCCTGGGGCCGCTCGTCGCCCGAGCAGGCGGCGCGCCGCTCGATCTACGTGCACGTCAAGCGCTCGTTGGTCATGCCGCTGCTGCAGGCCTTCGACCTGGCCGATGCCGACACCAGCTGTCCGGTGCGCTTCGTCACCACGCTGCCGACCCAGGCGCTGACCATGCTCAACAGCGACTTCCTGAACCAGCAGGCGGCGATCCTTCGTGACCGGGTGGTCGCCGAACGCGATTCGCTCGAGCAGCGTCTGGCGCGCGGCCTCGAACTGGTGACCCAACGTCCGGCGCGCGACGAGGAGGTCGAAGCGCTGAGTCGGCTGCACGCCGAGCTGGGCACCGAGCACGGTTGCGACGCCGACGAGGCGCTGCGGCTGTGTTGCCTGACGCTGCTCAACCTGAACGAGTTCGTCTATGTGGACTGACGCGGAAGGGACTGACCATGACTGACTCTCGACCGGTGGACACCTTCTGCGGGCGGACCCGCCGCGAGTTCCTCGGCCAGGCCGGCGCCGGCTTCGCCGCGCTGCCGATGGTCGACCTGCTGTCGCGCGACGGCGTGTTCGGCAGGTATGGCGACGGCAGGACCGACGACGGCAAGCCCTCGGGCCGCACCGATCCGCTCGCCCCCAAGGCACCGCACCACAGGCCCAAGGCCCGGTCGGTGATCTTCCTGTTCATGTACGGGGGCCCGAGCCACGTCGACACCTTCGACTACAAGCCGGCGCTGTACCCGCTCGACGGCAAGACCATAGACATCAAGACCAAGGGCCGCGGCGGCAGCAAGAGCCAGGGCCGGGTCGTCGGTCCGAAGTGGTCGTTCCGCCAGTACGGCGAGTCGGGCAAGTGGGTCTCCGACCTGTTCCCGAACCTCGCCCACTGCGTCGACGACCTGGCGTTCCTGCACTCGATGTACGCCGAGTCGCCGCTGCACGGCTCGGCGATGCTGATGATGAACTCGGGCAGCATCCTCAGCGGTGCGCCCTGCATCGGTTCCTGGGTCAACTACGGCCTCGGCAGCGAGAACGAGAACCTGCCGGGCTTCGTGGTGATGCTCGACGAGACCGGCGGGCCGATCTCCGGCGCGAAGAACTGGAGCTCCGGCTACATGCCGGCCACCTACCAGGGCGTCGTGTTGCGGCCGAAGGGTGTGCCGATTCTGGATCTCGCTTCGCCCGACGGAGTCACTCGACCGATGCAGCGTCGCATCCTCGATGCGCTGCGGAACATGAATGGAGAACACGCTGCGGCGCGGGCCGACGACGGTGAATTGACGGCGCGCATCGCGAGCTACGAGCTCGCCTACCGTATGCAACGCCACGCCCCGGAGGCCGTCGACCTGTCGGGCGAGTCGGCATCGACCCGGGCCCTGTACG
>JAGQRA010000556.1 GCA_020425885.1 Planctomycetota bacterium
CGTGGGCCAGCTCGGGCACGACGGTCTGGTTCCGCTATTCGCCAGGAGCGGGTGTCGTGAACCTCGGCTCGCCGCCGCTCGCGGGTGGCCTCGTCAACGACATCAACAACCACGGCCACATCGTCGGCTTCTCGTCGCAGGGAACCGACCAGGCGTGGCTCTACACCAATCAGAGCGGCTTTCAGAACCTGAACAACCTGATCCCCGCCGGTTCGGGCTACAGCCTGCGCGATGCCGTCGCGATCAACGACGCGGGGCAGATTCTCTGCAAGGCCGCGAGCAGCACGATCGGTGGCACGCGCACCGTGCGGCTCGACCCGGTGTCCCCGCTGGCATCGGTGACCACACTCGGCGTTGCTTGCAGTTCGAGTTCGCCGAGCCCGACCTTGTCGGCCCAACTGCCGACCCTCGGCGGCGCGCTCGACCTGCGGCTGGCGAATGCCGCGGCGAACGCCGCGGGCATCATCGTCGGCAGCTTCGGCAGACCTGCGCCGATGCCGCTCGGGGCGTGCACGGTCTACGTCGACCAGACGGCGATCGTGCTCTCGGTCGTGGTCCTCACCGACGCCAGCGGCAACGGCGGTTTCGCCGCAGCCCTGCCCACCGCGTCTGCGTTCGCGGGGCTGTCGATCACGGCGCAGGCAGTGCTGGTCGGCACGGCCGTGCCGCCCGGCGTAGACCTCACGAACGGCGTGCTGCTGCGGCTCGGCAACTGACGCCCGACCTCTCGCTGGAAGTGCGACCGGCGCACGGTCACGATCCCGCCATGCACGCCACCGCGCATGTTCTTCATCACCGGCTCGCGGCCACGCTGGTTGGAATCGGCGCCGGACTCGGCATCGCGGCGGCGGCTGCCGCGCAACGGCTGCCCAACATCGTCATCGTCTACGCCGACGACCTCGGCTACGGCGACCTCTCCTGCTACAACCCCGACGCCGCCTACGCGACGCCGCGGCTCGACCGGATGGCGGCCGAGGGCGTGCGCTTCACCGACGCCCACAGCCCGTCGACGATCTGTTCGCCGTCGCGCTACGGCCTCTACTCCGGGCAGCAGATCTACCGCTCGACCGGACGCGGCGGCGGGGCGTTCGAGGGGCCGGGCGGGCCGAGCTACCTGAAGCCGGGCACGCTGACCATCGGCGACATGCTGCGGGCGAAGGGCTACCGGACCGGCGTCTTCGGCAAGTGGCACGTCGGACTGACCTGGCTCGACAAGGAAGGCAAGCGACTCGGCGGCGGCTTCGAGAACTCGTTGCTCATCGACTACGCGAAGAGCACGCCGCTCGTCGACGGCCCCAACGCGCGCGGCTTCGACGAGTCGTTCGTGACGCCGAACTGTCCGGGGACGGACCCGCTCTACGTCTACATCGAGAACGGCATGGTGCCCGTGCCGGCCAGCCAGCGGCACCATCGGGACGACCTGCCGAACCCGGGCGGCAAGTGGCGCTGGGACAACGACGAGGGCTGGATGGCGCCGGGCTACGAGTTCGTGCAGGCGGATCTGTTGTTCTTCGACAGGACGCGCCGGTTCATCACCGAACACCGCGAGGCTCACCCCGAGCAGCCGTTCTTCGCGGTGCTGGCGACGCAGATCTGCCACGCCCCGGTGCTGCCGGCGCCCGACTTCGACGGCGCCACAGCCGCCGGACCGCGCGGCGACTTCGTGCGCGAACTCGACAGCCTGGTCGGGCGCCTGCTCGACCTGCTCGGTGAGCTCGGTATCGACGAGGAGACGCTCGTGCTGTTCAACGCCGACAACGGCCCCGAGACGATGCATGCCGTCTGGATGCGCGAGGATCACGAGCACGATCCCGCCGGCGGCTGGCGCGGCGTCAAGCGCGATGGCTGGGAAGGCGGCCACCGCGTCCCGTTCATCGCCCGCTGGCCCGGGCGGATCCCTGCCGACCGGGTGTCCGGGCAGATGACGAACACGACGGACATCTTCGCGACGTTGGCCTCGGTCGTTGGCTACGAATTGCCCGACGAGGCCGCGACCGACAGCTTCGACATGCTGCCGGCGATGCTCGGGACGCAGGATCCCGAGCAGTCGATCCGGCCGCATCTGTTGACGCAGAGCTTCCGCGGCGAATTCCAACTGCGCCAGGGCAGGTGGAAGTACCTCGATCACCGCGGATCCGGCGGCAACGACTACAGCCGTGGAGCGATGCAGAAGTACGCGCTTGCTGACGCCGCGGGCGAAGCGCCCGGGCAGCTCTACGACCTGTCGACCGACCCGGGCGAGACGAAGAACCTCTACTTCGAGTCGTCCGACCAGTGCCGGCAGCTGCGCGAGCTGCTCGAAGACCTGAAGCGGAGCGGGCGCAGCGCGCCGCGAGGCCGCAAGCCGATCGGCATCGAGAACATCCCGAAGCTGCGCTAGGAGGCCGTGACCACTGCAGGTTCCGAGGCTACATGAACCGTTTGCCATGCTCGTTCGACGCCTTCGCATCGCCCCGGTCCTGACCGCTGCCCTGACCTCGTTGCTCCCGGCACAGGTGCCGCGTCTGCTCGGAGACTGCAACCCTGGCGGCGACAGCATGGTCGCCCACCGTGCCTCTGGCCCGCTGTTCTGGGACGTCTACGGCGGCACGTGGTTCGGCACGGACCAGCCCAGCGCGCTCTGGCACAGTGACGGCTCCGCCGCCGGAACGGTGCGGTTCATCAACGTGCCATACGCGGCTCCCGAGCACGTCGTCGCCGCGCTCGGGCGGGTGTTCTTCGTCGGCAACGACACGCGTGGCTGGGAGCTGTGGAGCTCCGACGGAACGACCGCGGGCACGAGCATCCTCGTCGACATCAACCCGGGACCTGGCTTCGGCTACGGTCGCAAGGTGATCGACGCCGCCGAGTCGGGCGGCCAGCTCTTCTTCGCGCCGATCGATCCTGCGATCGGGCAGGAGCTGTGGCGGACCGATGGCACGCCGGGCGGGACCGTGCTCGTGCGCGATCTGCTGCCGGGACCGGCGTCGTCGGCGCCGCGCGGCTTCCTGCGTCACGGTTCGTTCGTGTTCTTCGTCGCCGACTCGGCATCGCAAACGGAACTCTGGCGCAGCGACGGCACCGCCGCCGGTACGGTCGCGATCGCCACGATCGACGCGGTTCGCTTCGAGAGTCCACCGACGCCGCTGCCAGGTCGTCGGTTCGGGTTCGTGACGCTGAGCAGCGCCACGCACGACTTCTGGGTCTCGGACGGAACGCCGGCGGGCACGACGCTGGTACGGCGCTTCGCGATCCAGACACCGGTCACCATCCTCGGCAGCGATGCCACCGGTGCGTTCCTGTTCGAACACCGCGGCGGTCTCGGTTCGGCATGCTGGTACACCGACGGCACCGCGAACGGCACGCGTCAGCTCGTGAGCAGCGTCGAGCCCGAGCCGACCCACATCGCGGCCGAGGGCATCGTCTGGCGCGACCGGCTCTACTTCGCGCTGCGCACGCCGGCCTCGGGGATGGAGCTGTGGAGCAGCGACGGCACCGCGGCCGGCACCAGCATGCTCGCCGATCTGAACCCGGGCCCGGACTCGTCCGATCCGTACTCGTTCACGGCGGTCGGCGACCGCGCACTCTACTTCCTCGCCGACGTCGGCAGCGGCCACCGGCTCTTCCGCACCGACGGCACCGCGGCCGGCACGATGCCGATCGCGACCAGGGTGGTGCCGGCGGGCCGGCTCGTCGCCAGCGGCGGGATGCTGTTCTTGACGGCGTCGCAGCGCGGTGTCGGCATCGAGCCGTTCGCGTTCCCACTCGGTGCCAACACGCTCGGCATCGGCGGCGGTTGCGCCGCGAGTTCGTGGCCGGCGCGACTCGCGGTCACGGATCCAGTGCTCGGGCGGGCCGTGAACGCCGTGATCGACGAAGGACCCGCCAAGCGGTTCGCCGTCCTCGCGGTGGGCTTCCGCAGTCCGCTACCACGCATCGCTGTCGGGTCGGGCCCGTGCGTGATGCCGCTCGATCTCGTGGCGCCGATCGGCCTGATGAACTCGGTGACGGATGCTGCCGGTCACGCGACATTCGCCGGCAACGTGCCGAACGATCCGCGCCTGCAAGGCGTCCAGCTCGTCGCCCAGGCGTTGCTCGGTCCGACCGCGCAGGCTCCGTTCGGAGCCGATGTGAGCCCGGCTGTGCTGCTGACGCTCGGCCGGTGAGTGCGGTCGGGGGCGTCCTGTCCGCAGGCCGGCCGATTCGCGGTCCTTGCTTCAGGTCCATGAGCCGCCGACGCTCGTGTCATGCTGACACCTCCAGCCGTGCACGCCACCGTCGACACTGCCGCCGCCGGCAGCGCGCTGCTCGCCTGGCTGATGCGCACGTTCCGCTACCACGGCGAGGCCGAGTGGGTGGCCCACATTGCCGGTGGCCGCGTCACGCGGAACGGCGCGATCGCGGCCGCGATCGACGCGCTGGCCGCAGGTGACGCGATCGCCTTCGCACCGCCGCCGCCGCCGAGTGCGCCGCCCGTGGTGCCGATCGTGCACGACGACCCGGGCTTCGTCGCGGTCGACAAGCCGGCGCACCTCGTCTGCCATCGCGCTTCGGCGTTCCCGTGGAACACGTTCGTGCCGGCCCTCGAGGCGCGGCTCGGCGTCCGGCTCGAACCGGTGCACCGCCTCGACCGCGAGACCAGCGGCGTGCTGCTGCTGACGAAGGACACGGCGACGTTCACGGCGCTGCAGGCGCAGTTCGTGGCCGGCAGGGTCGAGAAGCGCTACCTCGCGCTGTGTCACGGCAGCCCGCACGACGACGCGTTCACGATCGACGCCCCGATCGGTCGCGACGAGGTGAGCGCAATCCGCGACCGCCGCGCCGTCAATGTCGCCGGCAAGCCGGCGCGCACCGAATGCGTCGTGTTGCGCCGCTTCGCCGCGCACACGCTGCTCGTCGCCGTGCCGCGCACGGGCCGCACGCACCAGCTGCGCGTTCACCTCGCGCATGCGGGCCTGCCGATCGTCGGCGACAAGCTCTACGGCCGCAGCGACGACGACTATCTCGCCTGGACCGCGCATCTGAAGGCCGGCGGCGATCCGCGTGCGCGCACGCGCACGCTGTTGCACGCGCAGGACCTCGCCTTCGTACATCCACGGACCGGCGAACGCCTGGCGCTGCATGCGGCGCCAGGCGGCGACTTCGCGCGCGAGCTCGCGTCGATCGCCTGAGCTGCAGCGGATGGCGCTGGCACGGGCCTCGACCTCGGGTTGGCTTCGGGGGTGCGCCGAAGGAAGAGCAACCCCCTCGCCGATGCCGCCCGCCGATGCCGCCCGCCGCGCCGCCCGCCCTGACGCGATCGCCAGCGTGTGCTAACTTCGCCCGCAGCCGCACGGCGAGCTTGCCCCCGAGTCGTCGACTACACGTCTCACCAGAAGAGGACCGCCATGATCCGGCCGTCAGGCATCACGAGTCTCGTTTGCAGCGCAGCGCTGCTGCCCGCCCAGAGCCTGCTCCTTCCCGCCGTTGCGCTTGGTCCAGGCGCCGCGGCGGCAGACCGCGTGTTCGCCGCCGACTTCGATCAGGACGGCGACGTCGACGTCGCCATCGGCGGCGAGCTGTGGGTCGCCGATGGCTCGGGCGGCTACTCGCCGACTACGATCCGGCCGCGGATGTCACCGCTGCCCGGCTTCGACCACGCGCCGGTGGCCGTCGTCGACCTCGATCGCGATGGCAACCTCGATGTCGTCTATCCCGACGGCGTGTGGATGCACCGGGGTGGCGTCTACGTCGACGAGACCGCGACGCGCATCGGCTCGGCGTTCTCGCCGGGAGCCCGCATCGTGCTGGCCTACGACGACGACGGCGACAGCGACCCCGACCTGCTGGCGGAGCACGTGCAGACGGTTAGCGGCAGCCCCGGCACCTACTCCTATCTCGACCTCGAGATCGCGACCAACGACGGCAGCGGCAACTTCACGCGCAACCGTTCGATCTATCTGGCTGGCGGCAACAGCGTCTCGCTGTACGGCGTTCTCGGCGGCGACTTCGACGGCGACGGTCGCGATGACTTCGCCTTCAGTGGCTACTGGTCGGACAACGGCTATGGCGGCCCGTTGGGCGGGATCATCACCGGGGCCGGCACTTCACTGCCGGGTGCCAGTGCGTTGAGCGGTCGCACGCTGTACGCGGTCGCCGACTTCGACCGCGACGGTCGCGACGACATCCTGTTCCGCGCGACGTACAGCGCCGAGATCCTGCTCGGCGGCACCACCCTCCTTCAGCTCGCAGCCTCCAGTGCGGTTGCGGCCGGCGACTTCGACGGCGATGGCGACGAGGACTGCCTGGTCTGGAGGCAGTCGGGCACGTCGGCCCTGCACCGCAATGACGGCAGCGGTCACTTCACGATGACCCTGGTGACGCTGCCGCCGATGCCGGGCAGCTTTCAGCAGGTGGCTTTCGTCGACGCCGATCGCGATGGTGAAGTCGACGCATTCGCCTCGGATCCGCCGCGCCTCTTGCGCAACGGACGCCAGCAGCTCACGGCCCCGGCGACGGTCGCACCGGGCACGAACCTGTCCTTGACGGTCCTCGCCGGCGACATCGCCGGGCCGCTCGATGGTACGGCCCTCGTAGCCATTTCACTGGCGGAGTTCGACCTGCCGATCCACCCCTTCGGCGCGCTGCTGATCGACCCGACCGCGGCGGCGCTGCTGCCGAACGCGACCGTCAGCAGCGGCCAGGGCGGCACGGCATTCGCCATCCCGGGCAACTCCTACCTGATCGGCCTCGAGCTGTTCGCCCAGGCGTTCGTGCAGGACACCGGCGGCCGTCAGCACTTCTCGAATCGCACCCGCACGACGATCCAGTAGCCGCGCGGTACGACCCTCTCTCCCCAGAGGGGCACGCGTCATTCCCAGCGGTCCAGGAAATCAGCGATCGCGGTCAGGTTCCGACAGCTGCAGACACCGCGGGGGCATGCGCATCTCGCTCGTCCTTGTGATTCTCGCCGTCCACTGCATCGGCCAGCAGCCCCAGTCGGCGGCGCTCACTGCCGATCTGTTCGTCCCGATCCGCGCCGGGGAGGCCGCCGACGAAGGTACGTGGGCCGCCGGGGAACGGTTCAAGGTGTCGTTCCACGACGGCTTCCAGTTCGTGCCCTATCTCGGACCTGCCTACCCGCACAACCTGCCGTTTCGGTGGGCTACCGAGTCCGTGCTGATCGGTACCCGCGAGTACGTCACTACCCGGCCGCAAGGCCGTGTCGCGGGCGAGGGTCGATTCGAATACGACCTCGGTGATGTCGTCGAGGCATACGAGGTCAGCGCCGCGGCGACCGAGCAGACCTTCACGATCCCTGCAGCACCCGGCCGACCTGGCGACCTCGTCGTCTCGGGTCGGGTGACGTCGCCGTTGTCCGCGCCGGCCTCGGCGCCGGCCCACGCGGCGGTGACGTTCGTCGGACCGGCAGGCGAGGCGGTCGTCGAGTACGGCGCGGCGACGGCGGTCGATGCGTCGGGTCGACGCTTCGCGATGACGACGGCGGTCGATGGCGATCGGATCCGGCTGACCCTGCCCGCCCGCGCGGTGGCCGAGGCGGTGTTCCCGCTCGTCGTCGATCCGGTGATCCTGAGCTCGTCGACGACGCAGGACGTCGGCATCGTCGACCTGGCGTCGCACAGCGGCTCGACGCAGGTGTTCGTCGTCATGACCCGCATCGCCTCGGCCAGCGACCACGATGCCTACGCGTTCTCGTTCGATCCCGGCTGGACGAACCGCATCACCCGCATCGCCGACGTCGCGACGACGCGCAGCTGCAACGTCATCGACGTCTGCAGCTACGAGCACGGCGACATCGACCCCGGCTACTTCCCGATGCTCGTCGCCTACGAGCAACGCTACGCCGCCGTGACCTATCTGCGCGTCGTCCCGCTCGACTTCCCGAGCGGCTCCGGCGCCGGCGCCTACACCATGACCGGCAACTCTGGCACCCACTACCGCAACCCGCACCTCGTCAGCGGCGGCTCCATCAGCGGCGCCTGCCTCGCCTACGAGCGCGTATCGGCGAGCGGCGTCGAGGTTCTCGCGACCATGTTCTCGACGAAGATGGCCACGGTCACGAGCCCCTTGCTCACCCATACCGACCTGGCGGTCGCGGGCTTCCAGTCGTCGATCCAGGTCGAGCCGCGCTGCCATGCCACCGGCCCCGACGCCTACGCGGTCTACTTCGCCTTCAACACGGGCTCGACGAGCTACATCTACTCGCGTGGCCTGTCCGGTCTCTGGCAGCGCGTTACCGGAACGTCGATGTACTCCCTGTCGGTCACCTGGAACGGCTCGACCCCGTCCGCGATCCAGCAATCCACCTCCTACAGGTTCTCATCCCCGAGGCTCGCCACCAGCGTGAACCATCGCCTGCTGACCTACATCCGGAGCCCTCGCAACATCGGCTTCAACTCCGTCGTGCTCGCCAACTACGACCGGTACGCGAACCAGTACAACGTCACCGACACGCTGCATGCCGGGCAGACGTACGTCAACGGCGAGATCGCGATCGACGGCCTCACCGACATCGCGATGGCGACCTATGTAGCGATCCAGGGCGGTATCGGCGGCACCCGAGACGTCCGATTCGAGCGTATCGGTAACGACGCGCGGGTGCTCGGCTCCGTCTACTCGAGCACCTCGTACACGCCCCGGACCTCGAGCGTCGCGTTCCATTGGCACCCGGCCAGCAATCCGCAACACGGGCAGTTCGACGGCGTATTCACGACCAGCGCCAGCTACGCCGCCCGCGGCCAGGAGCTGCGCTACGACCTCGCGGCATCGCAGCCGTATGTCGTCCCCGGACACGCAGCGTGCGGCGTCTACTACCCGATCAACAACTGGAACCTGCCGTCGCTCGCCGGCTTCGAAGGCTACAGGCTGTACCTTTACGGCATCACGCCGCCGCCGTTCGCGATGGCGGTCGTCGGCTTCACGTCGCAGAACCTGTCACTGACCTCGTTCGGGATGCCATCGTGCTTCCTGCACGTCAACCCGATCACGACGCTGCCTGGCGAGGGAAGCAGTCACCCGATGTTCGCCCGCCTGCCGCTGCCGAACTCGCTGAGCATGCTCGGCGTCAACCTGCTCACGCAATGGTTCTGGAGCGACGCGACCGCGAACTCGATGGGCCTGGTGTCGGGCGACCTCGTGCGGATCCATGTCCGGTAGCCGCGGCCCCGTCACCCGGACGCGGCCGGATCCTGTTGGTAGTAGTCCTGCAGCACCGCGTACAACGACGCGTGTCGCCGCCGCAGCTCGCCGCTGCGCTCGAAGAAGCACTCGGTGGCGACGGCGAAGAACTCCGCCGGGTTGGTGGCGCCGTAGCGATCGAGCACCGTCGCCCGCCCGCCCGCGGCGGCCTGCCGCAGCGCCGCCAGCTCCGCCGTCATCGTCTGCACCCACGCCGTGAGCTGGCCGCGGTCGCGCATCGGTGGCGTGCCGTCGGCGAGGTCGTCGAGCATGTCTAGCTTGTGCGCGAACTCGTGCAGCACGAGGTTGTGACCGTCGTCCGGATCGAGCGCGCCGCCGCGCGCGGCATCCCACGCCAGCACCACCGGACCGCGCAGCCAGGCCTCGCCGAGGTTGGCCTGACCCTCGCGGACGACGCCGGCGGCGTCGCGCTGCGGCATCGTGCGGTAGGCGGACGGATACACCAGGATCGCGGTCACGTCTTCGTAGTACTCGTGCTCGATGTTGAGCAGCAGCAGGCTGGCCTGGGCGGCGATCGTCACCCGCATCTCGTCGGTCAGGACGAGGCCGCCGCAGCCTTCCCATTCCTTCTCGGCGATCAGCACGCGCAGATCGTCGCGGATGCGCTGCTGGCCGCGGTCATCGAGGTGGCGATAGAACGGCAGCCGCTGCAGCGTCGGCAGCCAGACGTCGGGGAACGGCGCGGCGAGCAGCTCACGGCGTCGCTCGTGGCGGCCGGGGCGGAACAACCAGTCGAACAACATCAGCGTGAGTGTGATGCGCGGCGCGGTGCACCGCCATGCTCGTTCGCGGGATGACAGGTGCCAGCACGATGCGGAAGCCCACGATACTGGCCTGGTAGTTCGGGTAGTTCCTGAACCGGGCCACCGACCGACTGTCGCTCGAGTAGGAGTTCCAGCTGCCGCCCCGGAAGATAACGTTGATGCCGCCGGTCACGAAAGGGTCGACCACCGGCCCGATCGGATAGTTCAGCGATCCATCCCACGAGTCCAGGCACCACTCATACACGTTGCCGTGCACCTGGTGCAGCCCCCAGGCATTCGGAACGTAGCTTCGCGACGAACGCGCTGGTCCGGCGTTCCCGGCCTACCGCACGCAATTGCCATCGGCACTGATCGGGCGGTGAAGCGATCGCAAGGGATCGGTCCACCCGCTCGAACGGTCGGTCAGCCGTCGACGTAAGCGGCGCTGACATGACGAACGAACTTCTCGAGCTCGTGCCGGTCCGCGATCTCGTGACGCAATGCCGCGTGACCTTCACCCCACCAGCGGACACGGTTGTAGGTCTCCATGTTCGCGCCGGCCGCCTCGTTCAACATGGCTCTGTGCACCTCGATTGCAGTACCAATGAGGTGCTCCTGGAACTCGCTGAACTCGCACGTCGGGCGGCGCGCGCCCTTGACCGGGCGTGGCGAGGCCGGTCGACAGTCGCGCCGGGGCTCGGTCCTCGTCAGCAGGTGAAGGAACGAGTTCGCGTGGCGATCACGCTCCGTGAGCGGATTCTCCGACGAACAGAACGCGGCGCGAACCGTCGCGGGCACCGATGCGTGGTCGTACACGGTGTCATCGACGCGGCCCCGGTCGATCCACGGCGACACGATGACCGTGGGCACACGGGCACCGAGCAGGTCGAAGGCGAACTTCGCGGTCTTGTCGTCGGGTGGATGCACTGAAGCGCCCTCGGGCGGCGGGCAACGATCGAAGAAGCCGCCGTGTTCGTCGTAGGTCACGACGAAGACCGTCTTCTCGAACAGCGACGGGTTGGCAACGAGTGCGTTGTAGATGTCGGCGATCAGCTTCTCGCCGGCGCGGAAGTCCTCTCCGTCCTTGTCGTTGCGCGACGGATGCTGAGAGTTCGAGAACCAGAAGAAGTGATCCGGATCGACGAACGAGTAGTCCGGCAGGTCTCCCCGCCTGATGTCCTTCAAGAGTCGGCCAAGCGATCGGCGGTGACGGCGACGGAACCCGGAGTTGAGCCACGGGAACTGCATGATCGTGCTTGCCCCGCCGAGATAGAGCCGCCAGCTCCGCCCGGCCGACTGCAGGCGCTGGTAGATCGTGTCCCGCGTCAAGGGTCGCAGCTTGTTGTCGACCAGCCCGTCGGACGTCGCGGCGTGGACGAAATGGCGATTGGGCTGAGTCATGCCTGGCACCGAGCTGAACCACCGCGTGCATACGGCATACTCACGTGCCAGGTGATGGAGCACCGGCGCCCGTTCCCCGGTCAGGCACCGCATCACTTCCGCGCCGTGCCCGTCTTCGCCGGCCGCATTCCGGTATACTTCACGGTAGTTGTCCGCGAAGCCGTCGTTGGTCGGGTTGTAGGGCCCGCGCACGACGCCACTGCGCCGTGTCAGCTGGTACATGATATCGGCGTGCGCATGACCGGGGCCGACCGCCATGATCTCCGACGCACTCGGCGTCACGGTCACGTTCGCGCCACCCAACGGATTGGATTCGGTGCCCGTCAACCCGGGAAACGAGTCCGGTCCCTCGTGCTCGAGGAAGCCGAGCATGTGGTCGAAGGACCTGTTCTCCAACATGAGGACAATGACGTGTTCGCACTTCTCCATTGGCGCCCTCCTCCGCGATCCACGCACGAGGCAGATGGAGCAGGAGCATAGGTTCGGTCACGCCAAAACCCACCACCACACCTGCACGGTTTCGGATGCGTGACCGGCCTCCGAGCCGACGCGGCATCCGTCGGGCAGCCGATCCCGGGACTCCCCGCCGCACCCACGGCACATCGATTGCTCGGGCGCGGCCGCATGCTCCGGCTCACTCCCACCGGATCCTGCCTACAGGAGAGGCTCGTCGTGTTCGTGCCGCGCTGGCTGCCGGCGGCCGAACCCGTGGGGTTGCCCTATCGCGTGGTGCCGGGGCTGTCGGCCCTGCTGCGCAACGGCGTCGCCGTCGACCTCGTGATCGAGCCGCACGACGGGCGGTTTTCCGACGCGGTGCGACGGCTTCTCGACGGTGCCGCGGCCGTCGTCGCCTTCTGCGCCGAACTCAACCCGGCCGAGCAGCTGCCGGGCATCACCGCGTTCCTCGGGGCGGTCGCAGCCGCGGCCCCGGAGCTGCCGCGGTGGATCGTCGGTGGCTTCGTGCCGCTCTTGCCGCGCGGCTTCGACTTCGAAGGGCTCGCCACGCCGCTCTGCAGCGAGGAGAGCGGTGCGGTGCTGCAGGCGCTCGCACGGCTGCGCGGGCACACGCTCGAGCAACGGCAGGCGTTCGGCGTCGAGGCGCTGCAGGCGATGGACCTCGCGCGATTCACGCGCCCCGAGCCGTTGCTGTTCGGCAACTGCGAACCGACGCTGCAATTGCCGACCGGCCTCGGCTGCGGCAAGCGGTGCCCGTTCTGCTTCTACGAACGCACACACCTGCGCCTGCTGCCGGCGCCCGCGGTCGTCGCCGCCGTCGCGCACTGCGTCGAACGCCACCGCATCCGCCAATTCCAGTTCGGCGAGCTCGACTTCCTCGCCGCGCCGGTGCGCGCGCTCGCGATCGCCGACGGCCTGTGCCAGCGCGGGCTCGATACGCGCTGGTTCGCGCTGGCATCGGTCGCCGACCTCTTGCGCATCGACGACGACGGACTGCGGCGGCTGGCGCGGGCCGGCCTGGTCGCGCTCGAGGTCGGCCTCGAGGCGGGCAGCGATCGCGCGCTCCGCCAACTCGACAAACGCTTCACCGTCGACGACGCGCTGCGCACGCACGCGCGGTTGCTGCAGCAGGGCATCCGCCCGATCTACAACCTGCTGCTCGGCTGGCCCGGCGAGACCGAGGCCGATCGGCGCGCGACGATCCGCCTCGCCGAGCGCATCCGCCGCTCGGCGCCGCACGCGGTGCTGCACTTCCGGCTCTATCAGGCGATCCCGTCGACGACGTTCGGCGATCGCGCGCTCGCCGCCGGTCCGCTGTTGCCGATGACGCTCTCGGCGCTCTCCGCCTGGCGCGTCGACGCGACGCGTCGCCTGCCGTGGCTGCCGCCTCGCGAGGCCGAGCGCGTCGTCGAACTGACCGAACACTGGCTGCCACTCGCCTATGCCGACGAGCTCGCCGGCCCCGGTCCTTCGCTGCGTCGCCGCGCGCTGGCCACCATCGCGCGCCTGCGCTGCCGCAGCGGCTTCCTCGGCGTGCCGCTCGACCGCGCCGTGTTCGAAGCGACCGAGGCGGCGCCGCGCACGACGCTGCTGCTCTGAGCTGCCAAACGGGGCGAACTCAGGCCAGCGGCAACGGCTGGCCGCTGGCGACGAGCGCCGCGGTCTCGGCGGCGCTGGGCACGAAGTCGACGATGAGGATGGTGCGCACGCGCTGGCTGTCGTTGGCGACCTCGTGTTCACGTCGCGGATCGAACACGACGCAGTCGCCTTCGCGCCACTCGAAGCGGCGCTCGCCGACGCGCATCCACGCCCCCGGACTCGCGTGCAGGCCGAGGTGGCAGCGCAGGTGGTCGGGGCCGTCGAGGTCGCGATGCGGCAACACGCGACAGCCCGGCTCCATGCGCGAGACGACCAGCGAGACAACCACGTCGCCGAGCAGCTCCCAGGTCCGCGCGCAAACCCGCCGCGCCGGCGCTTCGAGGCTCGCGAACGGCGGCAGCAGCTCGGGTCGATACTTCAGGTGCAGCGGCACGACGCGGACGGTGCCCTCGACGTCGGCCTCGTTGGGCCAGCGCACGAAGGCCTCGGTCGGCAGTGCGTCGACCTCCTGCCGGATCAGCGGAAAGGCCGCGCGCAGCATCGCCGGCAGCGCGAAGACGTCGGGGTCGTAGAGCACGCCCGCGAATGGTAACCGGCAGGTGGCTGGCGCGCCTCGTCGGACAGGTCAGTCCTCGCGCCGCTCCGCCAGGTAGAGCCCCTCACTCTCGAGCTCGGCGATCAAATCCTGGATCGTCGTCGCGACATCGGTCAGCACGTGCCGACTTCCCGGCGATTCCTGCGTGAAGTTCTCCCACACGGTCCTGAGCTGCGGTTCCCGGCCGAAGCCCGACTCCTCCAGCGCGCGGACGTACTTCTCTGGAGCGTCGGCGTAGATGTAGACGACCTTGTAGGGGCCGACGAAGACCTCGTCGATGCCGGTGCCCGATCCGAAGCCGAAGTTGATGCCCCCGTCCTGAACCAGCAGCTCACCGTGGCGCCCGAGGATCCCGAGCAGGTCGGCGTGGGTGATGCGATCCAGGTAATAGACGTCCTTGTGGAACGGATCGGTCGCCGACTTCCGCAGCGTCTTCTCCACCGACTCGTGGGTGCCGGTCTCGAGCAGGAGGAAGCCCGGTTCGACGACCTCGGCCGAGAGGCGGCGGAAGACCTCGCCCAGCCGCTCCGCCGACACGTTGACGGTGAACACCGTGTGGCCCTTCGGTGCGACCGCCATCGAGTAACCCTCGTGGATACCGGCCAGATCCGACACGGTGACTCCTCTGGCCAACTGGAACGGCTTCGGCATCACATCATCTTCGCCGTTCGTCGACCGTTGGCCAAACACGACGTCGTGCCGGTTCGCGCATGCCATGGCGGCTTCGTTCCCCTTCGTATGGTAAGTTCCTCGATCTTCGCGATGCCCGTCGGCGTCGCTCGCGGTCGTGCCCGCGGTTGACCCATGCCTCGGATCCGGACCCTTCCGCGGCGAGCCTGCTCCGGTCCGCGATGTCCCGGTATCCTCTCCCGCGGCGAATCCCCACCACATGCTCCACTTCCTCCGCAAGCTGTCGAACTACGCGCTCGTCAATGCCGAGCGTGTGCTCGGTCGCCAGCGGGTCTTCGGCCGTCCCTACTACGTGGTGCTCGATCCGACGAGCGCCTGCCAGCTCGACTGTCCGTTCTGCGGTCGTGAGCAGCGCCCGAACACCCGGATGGACTTCGCCACGTTCAAGGGCATCCTCGACAGCATCGGCAGCACCTGCGTCAACCTCGAGCTCTACAACTGGGGCGAGCCGTTCCTCAACACGGACATCCTCGAGATGATCCGCTATGCGACGCGCCGCTACCGGATCCACACCCGCATCAGCTCGAACCTCAACGTCAAGAACGACGCGCTCTACCGCGACCTGGTCTCCTCCGGCCTCAACTCGCTGACCTGCTCGATCGACGGCGCATCGCAGGAGACCTACGAGCGCTATCGCGTCAAGGGCTCGTTCCAGACCGTGCTCGACAACGTGCGGCTGATGCGCGCGCGCCGCGACGAGCTCGGCGCGGTCGAGCCCAAGCTCGTCTGGCAGTTCCTCGTGTTCCGCCACAACGAGCACGAGATGGATCTGGCGACGCGCATGGCCAGGGAGATCGGCGTCGACGAGATCGTGTTCCGGCGGCCGCACACCCCCGACGAGTACCGCAGCTGGGACTCGTCGCTGCCGCGCTTCTCGAACTGGGCCGCCGCGCCGGCCTGCGATTCGAACGCAGCCGACAGCGGTAGCGGCGGCGGTGCGACGGCCGGTCAGACCGAGGTCGCCGCGGCGACGGCCGTTGCCCTGCAGGAGGAACCCACGGCTCCCGTGGTGCAGCCGGCGACGCAGCCAGCGGCACAGTCGGCGGCACAGCCGGCGACGCAACCGGCGCGCTGCGCGACGAAGTGCAACTGGCCGTACTCCGCCGTCGCCATCAACGCGACCGGCTCGGTCTCGGCGTGCTGCGGTGTGACGGATCCGGCGGACGATTACGGCAGCGCCCGCGAGAAGGGCTTCGCGACGGTCTGGAACAGTGAGGACTACCGCGTGGCGCGCGACGCGGTCCGTGCCCACCGCGTCGTTCCGGGCAGCGCCAACACCTGCGCGCGCTGCGAGTTCAAAGGTGAGATCAACTTCTCGGCGAACCTGAAGCAGTTCCTCTACTACACGCTGCCCTGGCTGCGGCGGGCGTGGATCAGGCGCCGCGGCTTCCGGGCCAAGATCGGGTAGCCGGCGAGCGGCAGCTCGCTGCAGCAGATCCTCTCCTCTCCACTTCCGTGAGCAAGGCGGGCATGATCCGCGGTCGTGGCATGGACCGGCGTCCGGCGCTCGCCGCGCCGGCCCTGTTCGCCCGCCGACGATCGTGGCCGCCGGAGTGGAGGCCACGAGACCGACTGGAACCGATCATGATCTACCGCCCGTCCATCGATCCCGAGCTCGACCTCGTCCGTGAACGCGTCGACGCGACCGCTCCCGAGCTACTCAGGGGCACCGTGCTCGATTGGCTCATCGCCTACGCGAGGGGGCTGTGATGCGCGTCGCCGCCCACATCGCCGGCGCGCTGCTCGGCCTGCTGTTCCTGTTCGCCGGCGGCACCTACCTGCTCGGCATGGTGCCCGACATGCCGCCGCCGCCCGAAGGCTCGCCGATGGCGATGTTCTTCGGCGCCTTCGCCTCGACCGGCTACCTGACGTTCGTGAAGGTGCTCGAGGTCATCGGCGGCGTGCTGGTCGCGATCCCGCGGACCCGCAACGCCGGTCTGCTCGTGCTCGGTCCGATCGTCGTCAACATCGTCGCGTTCCACGTCTTCGTCACCGGCGGCGAAGGGCTGCTCGAGCCGATGTTCCTGGTGACGTGCGTGCTGGCCGCGTTCGTGCTGTGGTGCCAGCGCGCCGACTGGCTGCGGCTGATCACAGGCGAACGCGTGTAGCCGCGCGCCCTCGGCCGTCGGTCACAACGAGCGCTGAAACCGCCGCGACTGCACGAATCGGGCCTCGACGTAGCCCGATCGCTACTGTGCCACCGGACCGCCGAGCACGAGCTGCAGGCCGTTCGAAGGCTCGAGCGGCGGCGATTGCGCCGGGCTCAACCACAGCGCCTGCAGGTGCACCGCGACACCGGTGAGGCCGATCTGGTTGGGCACCGCGAACGGGAAGCTGATCGTCGGCTGCGCGCTCGAGGCGAGCACGAGGGCCGTGCCGGCGGTGAGGCCGACCCAGTCGCATGCGCCCAGCGTCAGTCCCGCCGGCGCCGGCGCCGGCAGCGCCGACAGGCCGCCGAGCAGGAAGCCGAAGCTGCCGCCCGGTCCGGTGGCGTCGATATCGATGGTGGTGCCGAGCACGGGCGCGCGAGCATCGCGGCTGTCGAGGCTCGGCAGGCTCGGTAGCGCCCCGCTGCCGAGCCGCCGCGCGACCGCACCCGGCGTGGTGATCTCGTGCAGTTCGTTGCCGGTCGCCGGATCCGACGCGGTGAAGAACACGCGACCGTGCGCGACCGTGAACTGCTGCGGCGTGCTGCTGCCGCTGCCCGGCGCCAGATCGCAGATCCGGAACGTGTTGGCCGCGGTGCCATCCGAGAACCACGGCTCGGCGCCGAGTCCGTCGGTGGCGTAGAAGCACACGCCGTTACCGGTGGCGACCATGTCTTGCGGGTACGAGCTGCCCGAGCCCGGCACGATGTCGACCATCACGGTGCCGAGCGCGGTGCCGTCCGAGACGTAGAGC
>JAGQRA010000067.1 GCA_020425885.1 Planctomycetota bacterium
AGCTGCAGAACGGCACCTACGACCTGCTACATGCGACCGCGGCCAACAACGGCGGCATCGGCATCGCCCGCACCAGCCTGTGGAGCGGCCAGGTGCTGAACTCGAACTCCTGGGGCAACACCGGCGGCAACATCAGCGTCCCGGCCGCACAGCTCGCGTTCAGCAACGGCGTCGGTCCGGTGCTCGCCGGCCAGAACGGCAACACCGACGTCGATCCGCAGTTCGCGAACGCCGCCGCCGGCGACCTGCACCTGCAGGCGACGTCGCCGTGTCTCGGCACCGCCGACTTCGCCACCAGCCAGCGCGTGATGCGCGACCACGACGAGACCTCGCGGGTGCAGGACCACGCCCTCAGCGGCAGCCTGCGCGCCGACATGGGCGCCTACGAACGCGCGGCCTATCACATGGACGTCAGCGGCGACTCGGTGCTCGGCACGACGATGACCTTCGTGCTGCAGGGACCGGGCGGTATCGGCGCCGTGTTCTTCAGCTTCGAGGTAGGCCAGGGCCTGCTGATCCCGGGACTCGGCGACGCGCTGGTCGGGTTCCCCAACGTGACGTTGCCGCCCGGCGTGGTGACGATGGGTCAGCCGGTGCAGTTCGTGCAGCCGCCGAACCCGGCGCTCGACGGCGTGCATTTCGAGGTCCAGGGCCTCGGCCTGCAGCTGACCGGTGGGCTGCATGGCGGCTTCACGCAGGTCGATCGCAACGAGCTGCACTTCGACTGAGAACGGCGGCGACATCCCGAGGTCACCGCCCGATGGCGGCGAAGTTCCTCGTCTTGCCATGCTCCCGCCGGGCGTTGCTACACTGGAAGTCGCCATGCTCCGCCCCCTACCCGTCTGTTCGTTCGCGGTCCTGTTGTCGTCGCTGGCGGCGCAGGTTCCCTATGGCTTCGGCACCGCCAACGTCGCCGGCGTCGTGCCGCGGCTCGACGCATCGCCTCACTGGATCGGCAACGGTGCGGTCACCTACCGCCTCGACCGCGCCGCTCCGTCGGCCCTCGGTGGACTGTTCGTCTCGACGGCTCACGCCGCCACCACCCTCGGCGGCAGCAGCGTGCTGATCGACCTGCTGCCGGGTCGGTTGCTGTTCAGCGCGCCTCTGCTGCTGAACGCCAGCGGCACGGCACAGTTCGCGATGGCCATCCCACCGGGCGCGACGGGGCTAATCGGACTGCGGTTGTTCCTGCAGGCGGCCGTCGCCGACACGCCGATCGCCGGCGCGCTGTTGGCGAGCAGCAACGGTATCGAGGTCGAGGTAACCGCGCCGCCGATGCTGTTCGTCGGCAACCCGTACGGCAGCCCGTCGCCCTTCGCCTTGCTGGATCCGAGTTCGCTCAACACGCTGTCGCAATCGGTGCTGCCCGCCGGCGCCGTGGCCAACGGCGCGACCGTGATCGACGGCGGTCGCGAGCTGTTGGTGGCCTCGCCGACGACGCTCGCGATCGAACGCGGCGACCTCACCGTGTCGCCGCCGACCTGGACGCGGCTGCAGACGTTCACCGCGCCGCCGTTCGGCCTCGTGTCGGCGCCGCGACAGCGGCTGCTGTTCACGCTCGTGGGCCCGCAGTACGGCATCAAGGACCTCGTCGCGCTCGATGGTGACCCGACGTCGCCGTCGTACGGCCTCGAGGTCGGCCGGTTGCCGGCGATCAGCGATGTCGTCAGCGACGACGGCTGGGACGTCGCGGTCGCCGGTGACCGGCTCGCGATCCACCACGGCGGCCTCGGCACGGATCTGCTGCTGGTCGATATCGACCCCGCCCGCACCACCTTCCTGCAGATCGTCGACAGCAGCCCGATCCCGGGCCTGATGCCGCAGTTCAACGGTGTCCGGGCGATCCGTTCGAGCGCGGACGGCACGATCGTCTTCGTCGTGCTCGGCGTCGGCTTCTTCACGGTGCCGAGCGGCATCCACCGCTACCGCACCGACACCCGACAGTGGCTCGACCACAACCCCGGCCTCGCCGGCATCCAGGCGATCGGCCCGCGCAGCACGCCACCGGGCCCGATGATCACGTCGAGCGACTTCGCGCTGGCGCGAGACGAGTCGTTCGCAGTCGTCATGAACTACGACAAGCTCGTCCGCCTCGATTTCGACCGCGATGATCCGGACTACTGGCAGCTGACCAACCTGACCGGGTCCTGGGTGCCGACCACCGGGCCGAGCCATGTGTTGACCGCCAACGGCGACCTCGTGCTGCTGGTCGGCAACTCGCCGTTGCCGGGCACGACCGCGTACCTCATCGATCCGTTCACCGCGAACATCTCCGGCCTGCAGGCGATCGTTCCGAGTGCGACGAACGCGACGTTCGGCAGGCGGTGACGGCGAGGCGCGCGGCGACGGCACAGGCATCCGGCGCCGCTGCGGCGTTTCCTGCCGCGGGACGCGTGCGCAGCGCCGTTGCGGTCAGTCGCCGAGCAGGATGCCGAGACGCGGCGCGACCATGAGCTGACCGTTGTGCAGCAGGATCGTCTGCACCTGCAGTCCGACGCCGCGCAGACCGGTGTACTCCGGGATCGGCAGCCCGACCGCGCCGAAGCCGGCGGCGTCGGCCACGCCGAAGACCGTGCCGAGCACGTTGCCGACCTGCAGCGTGCAGCCTCCCGGCAGCGACAGCGGCGTGTTCGACAGGCCGAAGACGGTCAGCGCCGGCGCTGCGGCGGGGCCGCGGAAGCCGACGGCGAAGTCCGAGGTGCGCAGCGCCGGCCGGCCCTGACCGAAGCTGTCGGGTGGCGTCACGCCGGCAGCCGCGCAGGCGGTGCCGAACGGCGTCAGCACGGCCGGCGTCGACGTGTAGGCCAGCAGCCGGTCGTTGCCATAGAACTCGCTGCCGCCGAAGGTCAGGATCAGGCCGCGGTCGGTGTCGGCGCACGACGCGGTGCCGACGCCGAGCAACTGGATCTGGTTCTGGACCAGGGCCACGATCCACCCGGCGCCGTCCCACGAGTACTCCTGGAAGTTGGCGAGGGCCACGACCCGGCCGCGACGCTGGTCGAACTGCGCGCCGATGGTGAACTGCGGCATCACGGTCGACGTCACCTGCTGCCAGGTCGAACCGGCCAGCAGCCACGTCGTCGGCGGCAACGGCTGCGAGGCGACGCCGCCGAACAGGACCGAGTAGCCGCGGCCGGGATCGTGCGCCATGAATGCAACCTCGCGCGGCTGTGGCGCGACCGCGCCGCTGATGTTCTGCCAGTCGAGGCCGTTCCAGCGCCAGGTGTCGCCGAGCGGCGATGTCCCGTCATGGCCGCCGAACAGCACCACCGCGCCCTGCGTCGAGTCGTAGACCATGCAGTGGTTGCTGCGCGCCGACGGGCTCGTCGCCGGCAGTCGTTGCGACCAGCCGGTGCCGCTCCAGGTCCAGGTGTCGGCGAGGGGACCGCCGCCGCCGAACATCACGCACTCGCCGTTTGCGGCGTCGTAGACCATGGCCGATCGCAGGCGCAGCGACGGCTGCGAGGTCGGCAGCCGATGATGCCAGGTGCCGTCGAACGTCCAGGTATCGTGCTGCGGCCAGGCGCTGAACAAGTCGCGGAGGCCGCCGTGCAGGACCACCTCGTGGCGTACCGAGTCGTACGCCATCAGCGCCGAGGTGCGACCGCCTGGCGCGGTGTCGCCGTAGATCCGGGACCAGGTGCCGCCGGCGAAGTTCCACGTCTCGGCCCCGCCCGACATCATCGTGCCGCCGACCATGAGCACACCGGCAGGGTGCTCGATGAGGACCGGGCTGAAGCGTGGCGCCGGCGAAACCGGCGGTGACAGCTGCGTCCACTGCGCGCCATCGTATTGCCAGGTGCCCGTCGCCATGCCGAGCTGCAGCTGGCCGCCGAACATGACCAGGTTCTGCGCGTTCGCGTCGTAGGCCAGCGCGGCGAGGGCGCGCGGTGGCGGTGCTGTCATCGTCGGCTGCGTCCACGCAGCACCGTCCCATTCCCAGGTGTCGCCCAGCAAGCTGCCGCCGACGTCGAATCCGCCGAACAGGACCGCCCGACCGCGCCTGCGGTCGAATGCGAACGCGGCGGACGAGCGCGGCGCGGGCGCCGGCCCCGCCGGCGACGCCACGCTCCAGCTCGAGCCGTTCCACCGCACGAGGTCGGGGCTCGAGAGGCCGCCAAGCGAACCGCCGAATGCCAGCGCCTCGTTGCGGACGCTGTCGAATGCCGTGGCGGTGCCCTGGTAGCCGGCGAGCAGGTAGTCGCCGGTGACCGGACGCCAACGCACACCGTCGTAGGCGTAGCCGGTCGGCATCGACCTGCCGGCTTCGTAGCCGAACGCCACCACGCGGCGCTGCACCGTGTCCGTCCACAGGGTCGGGTCGATCAGCCGCATCGCCCCTTCGCCGTCGCGGCGCACCCAGTCGGCGTGCAGCTCGTAGGTATCGATCCAGATCGACTCGCCCCTGGCGACCGCGATCGGGATCTGGCGGGCGTGATCGAACGCCCCGGCCAGCACGCGCTCGGTCAGGCCGCCGAGCGGCACGAAGCCCTGGGCCGCAGCCGTCGACCCCAGGAGCAGGAGCAGCAGAGACGTGGCGAGAAGTTGGCGACAGATCATTGCGGCGCGGACGAGCAAGGCGCGTACCTCTGCGTACAGGCTAGCCGAAAGCTGCTGCGGCCGCGGTGCGCACGTTACGACGCCGTATCGGTTCTGCTCGCGTCCGGTCCGGCGCCCCACGATGCGACCGGCCCTTGGCGACGAATGATCGAGCCGGAGCTCGATCCATGCCGCTGCCTCGCCCCCCTGGACAAGGACGTACGGGCCAAATCCCTATCCAGCGAATCGACCATCCAGGCCGATCGAAACCGTCCTTCGAAATCAATCCGACAACCGACAACCGCAGCTCGTGTCATGGAAGAGTTCACCGACCCGCCAATGATCGTCCGGTCCGCTCAGGCCGGTGGCTTCTGTCGCTCCAATCGCGCGTTCTTCGCCAGGGTGGGCTTCCCCGATGCCGAACTCGCGGACAGGCCGTTCCTCGATTGGATCGTCGAAGAAGACCGCGAGACCCTGCGCACCGCGATCGAACGTGGCGATGAGGTCTGCCGGGTTTGCCACCGCACGCGCGAAGGCTCGCCCTTGTCGATGGAGGTCCGGATCCAGACCCAGGGCGACGACACCACGGTGCTCGCCCGCTGCGCCAAGAGTTCCGAGAGGATCTCCTTGCAGAGCGAGGTCGAGGTCGAGGCCACGGTGAAGAGCACGCTGCACAAGATCGCGCAGATCGTCGAAGAGCAGAACCCGGGCTACAAGTGCTCCATCCTCCTGGTCGCGCACGGTCGCTTCGTCGCCGGCGCCGGCCCGAGCCTGCCCGACGACTACAACAAGGCGATCGACGGCTTCGCGATCGGCCCGACGGTCGGGTCGTGCGGCACAGCGATCTACTGGAACGTGCCGGTCATTGTCGAGGACATCCAGAAGGACCCGCTGTGGAAGCCGTTCGCCGAGCTCGCGAAGAAGGCCGGCGTGGCCGCGTGCTGGTCGCACCCGTTCTCGACCAAGAAGGGACGGGTCCTCGGCGCGCTGGCGTTCTACAGCCCGGAACCGCGCGCCCCGACGGCCGCGCAGCTCAGCGCCCTGCGGGCGGCGGCGCAGATGACGGGCCTGGCCGTGGAGCGCGGGCGCGCCGAAGAAGAGCTGCGCTCTGCGAACCAGGTCAAGGCCAGGTTCATGGCCAACCTGAGCCACGAGATCCGCACGCCGTTGAACGCGCTCGTCGGCATCACCGACTCGCTCGAGGAATCGCACGGATCCGCATCGCAGAGCGACATCCGCATGCTGCGCGACGCCGGCGAACAGCTGCTCGAGCTGTTCACCGGCGCTCTCGAGCTGACCGAGGTTCGCGACCGCGGCATGCACGAGAAGGCCATCGACCTGCCGGCCTGCTGCCGCCGCATCTTCGAGCCGTTCGAAGCCTCGGCGCGGGCCAAGGGTCTGACCCTCGACTGCACGATGTCGACGGACCTGCCGCAGTGGGTGACGCTCGATGCGTGGTGCTTCGAGCGGGCGGTGCGGCTGCTGGTCCACAACGCGGTCAAGTTCACCGACGACGGCGGCGTGCACGTCAACCTCACCTTCGTGAACCAGTCCCTGCACGTGCGCATCATCGATACCGGCTGCGGCATCGACCTCGACCGCCTCAGCGAGCTGCGGCAACCGTTCGTCCAGGGCGATCTGTCGACGACGAAGCAATACGCCGGCTTCGGTCTCGGTCTCGCGCTGGCCGAGCTTTGCCTGCAGGCCATGGGCGGCACGCTCCAGTTCGCCGCCAACGAACCACAGGGCACCGTGGTCAGCTTCGCCTTCCCGATCCGCCTCGCGGCGGCGCCGGCCGAGGTCGAGTGCCGACCCGCGCGGCCCGAGACCGGGTCGGCCTCGCTGCCGATCCTCGTCGTCGAGGACAACCCGCTCAACAGCAAGGTCATCGAGCGACTGCTGGTGCGAGCCGGCTACGAATGCGACTTCCGTGAGAACGGCAGCGAGGCGCTGCAGGCATTCGAACAGAACGACTACTGCTGCATCCTGATGGACTGCCAGATGCCCGTCATGGACGGCTACGAGGCGACGCGCCGCATCCGCGAGCTGGAAGCCGGCTCCGGCGATCGCATCCCGATCATCGCCGTGACCGCCAACGCGTTGGCCGAAGACCGCGACATGTGTCTGCAGGCCGGCATGGACGACTACCTGAAGAAGCCGGTGCGGCGCCAGGAACTGACCGAGGCGTTGGAGAGCTACGTCGGCAAGCCGTGCGCCGGCGCGGTGTGAGCCACCGGCGTCGATGCCGACCCGTCACCGATGCAGGCGGGCCAGCGCAGCGCCCAGGTCGCCGGCATCGAGGGCCAGCCGCACGCCTTCGCTGGCGGGGAGAACGATTTCGTCCGGTCGCGGCCTGAGATCGACCGTGTTCACGTGCCCGCCAGCACTGAGGACGGCGACGACGCGGAAGGTCCCGGACCAGCGGGATCTCACGATCGCGCGACCGTGTGAGTCGACGGCGGGGCTCTCGGCGAAGAAGCGGCGAAGGGCATCGGAAGGACCGTTGTCGAAGTAGGCCCGCGAATCGGCGGAGAGATCGAGCGTCGGCAGCAGCAGGAGTCGCAGGCCGACATCGGCCGGGAGCGACAGCGGAACCTCGACGTCGATGCGCGACTCGGTCGCGGGCAGCAGGCGCACCGTACTCGATTCCAGAATCGCCGGTTCGTGCGCGATGCAGTAGCCATCGGCGATGACGAACGCTTCCACGCTGGTCGATGCGAACAGAACGGCGACGCCCGTCGTCAGCGAGTACGCGTGCCAGTCGACTTCGTTGCTGCGTACGAGCACGTAGGCGCCCGGGCTGGCGATCGGCGAGCCGTCTGCCGTCATGGCGCGGATCTCGATTCTGCGCAGGCGTCCGCGCAGGTCGATGTCATTGAGCTTTGGAGCACCATCCCGACCACTCGGCACTTCGATGGGGCCCAGGCAGAGGATCGGCTCCGGGTTGCCGGTGCAGCTCACCGTGAGCTCGTACTGACCGGGCAACAGGTGACGCCATCGGCGCTCCATGCGACCACCGTGCTCATCTCGATCCTTGCTGAGATTCAAACGTCCCCGCCCCTCCTCGATCGGCGTCGCCTCGCGTCCCGAGGCGAGGTGACGCAGGCATGTGGAGAGCCGTGAATGGGCCATGTCGTCAGCCACCAGGAAGGTGGCGTGAACCGCACCAGCCTCGATGACCGTAACGACGACGTCGCGCGCGCCCGGCTCGAACTCGGTCGGATTCGCGGTCAGGAATGCGCCTTCGTCCGCGATCAGGCGCAGGCGAGAGCCTGGCGGCATACTGCCGTGGATCTCGAATTGGCCCTCGTCGGGTCCCCAGTCCGCTGTGAGCCATTCGCGACTCCACTCGCCGTCTTCGTAGCGCTCGACATCGATCTCGACGTCGTCCAGCGGAGTGGACGGATCGACCTGGGTCCGGCCGGCGACCAGGATGCCGCGCCGCTGCAGCCTGACTTCACCGAGGTCGTTGACGCCGGCGCAGATCGCGCGCGGCGGCAACTCGACCTCCAGGCGAGGCGTCGCCTCCAACGCGATGCCAATCCTCCAGGTCTCGCCGTCCATGTCATTCGAGAGGTTGAAGCGCATGCGTCCGGCGACGTCCGTTCGCGCGCCATATCCACCCCCGCCTCTCGAACTGGCGAACGACACACGGATCTCCGATTCCGCGACGACGGAGCCGTCGGGCCTGAGGACGGTCGCCGTCAGGATGGCATCGAGAGCCGACTCGGCCAGTGTGATCTCGACCTCCGGTGCCGCGCGCGTCGGACCAACGTGGCTCCTCCACAGCTGCATGTGCTGAGCGATCAGGTGCTTGTCGAGGGCGACATGGGAGAACACGGCGTCGCCGGCGGGGGTGAGAGCGGCCGCCGTACGGGCGCTCCTGCTCGCGTTCCAAAGATCGTATTCCTCTCTCCGACTCCTCGGCTTCTGGTCGAGCAAGGTGAGCTCGACCCTCCGATACGCATCGTAGGCCAGATCGAGTGGTCGCCCCTGGGCGTCGCGAACGTGCACGATGACACGGCCACTCGGCGGGAGCCGCAAGACGATCTCGGCCGGTGGCGAGCTGAAGTCGACCTCGACCATCGGGCTGAAGCAGCCTCCGATGCTCGCCCGGATGCGTCGCACATCGGACAGATGGTCGCAGACATGACACTGCGCGTGACGGATCTCGAGACGCCCCGCAAGGTCCGTCGCACCGTGCCGCGTTTCCGAAGTGCCCTGTCCGATCCACTCGGCCTCGGCACGGATCTCGGCCCCTTTGCACGCCAGCCCATCAGCGTCCAGGACCAGGATCGACAGCGTGCGGTCTGGCAACAGCGCGAGGATGATCGGCCCCTTGGCACTCGAATCGACGTACCTCGCATGGAACAACTCGCCCTGACTGGCACCAAGGAGCACGTCCCCTGGCGGCAACATGACCGTGCAATGGCCGGTCGGATCTGTGATGGCCGTCCCACCGATGCGCTCGAGATAGGCGCGAAGGTCGAGTTCCTGGAGCGCGGCGAGTTCGCGCTGCTCCTCGGTCGAAACGCCGTAGGGCTCGGACGGCGCAAAGCGCACCGTGGCGCCGCCGATCGGGTCGCCGGTGATGGCGACGACGACCAACACATCGACGGCGAGCGCGGCCTCCGCCAGCGGCGCGGCCTCACGCCATGTCGGTTCGTCATCTTCGATCGTTGTCGTCGCCTGCACGCCATCGGCGACGTTCGACCGGGTCGCACTCGCGGTCTTCTCAGCTGTCACCGGACCAAACGGGGCAGCCTCCGATGCCGGCCCCATCCACAACCACGAAGCCAGCAACAGACCGGAGGCAACCGCGATCGCCAGCGCGAACGCGAGCGCATGGGGAGCACGCATGGGTTCTCCTCGGAGAGGGGTGGTGAAGCTCGTCCTTCACTAGTCCCACCTCGCTCCCGGTTACCCATCATGCGGCGCTGATGAACCGGTGCCTCCGGGTGGATAGGCAGCGCACGCGCCGACTCGCAGGAGACGCCGGGGCGTCGTGCGGCGCAGCCAACCGCAGTGACCTACAGGTATTCGAACCGCCAGACGTGCGCCAGGTAGGTCGTGACCCGGCCGGTCGACAACGTCGAGTCACCCTCACACAAGGCCATGTCGAGCGTCGACGGCGCGCTGCCGACCGTCCAGCGGAACCCGTTGCTCGACGCCAGGTCGTTGAGGTTGAACCACTGCGTCGTCAGTTCGAACCCCGACCATGCCGAACTGGGCGGCAGGTCCACGAGCACCTCGGCCATCGCCGTGATGTAGGAACCGCCCGACTCCGCCGTCATCGTCGCCGGCACCATCGCCAGGATACCCAGCGGGCTGACATAGCTGACGCAACCCGGCGTCGGCACGCCCCACTGACTCAGCAACGGATACTGCGGGAACGCCGGCGCCCTCGCCTCGGCGCCGAAGACGGCGATCGCCAGATCACCGGTGTCGCCTTCGGCGCGGAAGATGGCACTCCCACCCGGGATCAGACTGCGCCGCGAGACCCGGCTCCATTGGCGCTGCGGGCCACCGAAGGGACCGCAGCCGGGCCCGAGCTCGACGATTGCGCTGCCGGGGATCACCTCCTCGATGGCGTCCGCCATCCACCACGCCTTCTGCCCCGGGATCGGTTGGCCGGTGATGTCGATGCAGAGCGTGCCGCCGGCGTAGTGGAACGGCTGTGTGAACGCGATGCGCAGCGTGTTGTTGGCGGTCCACTGCACCGTCGAACCGACCCCGCCGGTGACGGCGGGCGAGGCCGGCAGGTTGACCGTACCCGAGAACACCTGCACCGGAGCCGGGTTGGTGCCGACGTTGTGGGCGTAGACGTTGCTGCATCGCAGCGGCGTGTTCGGCGAGATCGAGAGCGTCACCGTGAAGTTCATCGCGCCGGCCAGATAGGCCTCGTCGACCGCCGTCCGCCGCAGCTCGATCGCCAGGATGTCGCGGCCGAGCATCGCCAGCAGATGACTCTCACCGATCAACGTCTGCTGCCGCGCCGGATCCGTGGCGCCGGCGATCCACTCGTAGCTCATCGCGTCGGTCGTCGCGTACGCGGCCGGCGCGACGACGAAGGACTGCGCGGCCAGGAACGTGGGCAGGGCCGCTGCGAGGAACGTGATTCTCGATGGCGTCGGCATGGTGCGGCTCGAGGGTGGTTGGTGTGGGCTCTATGGGTGTGGGCGGTGTCAGTGCCCGGGTGTGGTGGAGACGACTTCGACGAAGATGATGCGAGCGTTGACTCCCTTGCCGACTCTGATGTGGACGATCGTTCCCCCTGGCACGTTCGGGATCTGGACGGTCGTGTCCTTTCCCGGCTCGACGTCATAGGTCGTCGTGGTTTGAGTTGTGGGATCCACCACCTCGATTGAAGGTTCGTTCGGGCCGACGTTAACAGTGACCGAGCCACCTGGAGGAGCGGTCTCCGAGGTCCGAATGCCTTGAGGGTCCTGGCCGATGGGCGACCTCCAAGTGGGCTTCGAGAGCGGGCGTGACACTGAGACTCTTGCTTGTTGCGAGGTGGCTACTTGCGCTGCTTCTCCTCGTCGCGCCTTCGCTTGAGGTCTGCGACGCGCTCACCCAGCTTCAGCTCTGGCGGTGAAGTCAGATACTGGATGTTCTGAATGATGACCCCGATCACGACGTGGCCAACTCGGCGGTCAGGATTGGAAATGATCTCGTGGCTCAAGCGATCGACGCCGCGCCATAGCACTTCGTCGTTCTTGTAGTCCGCCATCTGCGCAGTCAAGAAGTTCGGGGCCCTTGCAAACAGCTCGTCGAGGGGAGCCTTGACTGCCAGGTTCCTCCAGTAGTCGAGTTCCCGGTCGCCAGACGGCGCGAACTCCCCCACCTTCTCCTCACCCTGCGACGAAACCACCCCGATCGTGTAACCGCACGCTCCCCCACAGATCGACCCCGCAGCGAACATACCGCCCGCCAGCAGGAACGCCCGGCGCGTCGGCATCGACGGCGGCTCGGGCTCGGGGGCAAGGAGATAGACCGGTTCCAGTTTCATCAGCCACCCAGTTGTAGTGGCCACCAGGTTGCATGGGTCGGTGGCCGGACGAGAGGCCATGATTGTCCCGGCGCGGAAGCCGCCGGGTCAAGCGGCAAGCCGGTTTCCGTTGTCGTTCCATGGAAACCACGGGGGCACGCGGCCGCACCAGGCCACCCGGAGGCTCTTCACTTCAGCAGCTGCACCGCGTCGGCGACGACGTGACCATCGGTCCCGTCGGTGCGCACCTCGATCCGCGCCTCGGCGTCGAATGCAAAACGCCCCAACGCCACCCACATGCCGTCGATCGCCGGCCGCTGGCGCTGATCGACGCGCACCTCCGTCGCGCCGCCGCGATGATGAACGACGACGGGCACGTTCGACGCGCGATTGCCGGCCGCGGTGTAGGCGAACCGCGCCTCGTAGCTGCCGGGCTCAGGCAACGCCGCGACGAACGTCATTGACGTCGCACCCTTGCCGCGATCGCCATCATGGCGATAGCCATCGCCGACGAACGGCCGCACGGCCCGGCTCTCGACCCAGGATCCGACCGCGATCGCCGACGAATCGTCGACGACGATGCCGGGCAACGCGTCGATCGACACCGCCGCGCCCTGTGCCTCGAGCACCTGGCCGTCCGCGATCAACCGCGTGCGCAGCGTCGCGTAGTCGAGATCCTGCAGCGCGACGCCGGCATCGATCGCCAGCGCCGCCGCCGTGGCCGCCGACTGGCCGAGGATCATGAACACCGGCTCCATGCGGATCGAACCGTAGGCGATGTGCGAACTGCTGACGGCGCAGACGACGAGCAGGTTGCGGCACTCGTCCCGCCGTGGCAGCAACGCGCCGTAGTCGATCGGGTACGGGCCGCCGGGCGAGACCTGGACGTCGCCCTCGTTGCGCACGTGCCCACGCGCATCGACGTAACGCTGCACGTTGTGGCTGTCCATGTTGTAGGACCCCAGGCCGACCGGCCGCGGCGTCGCCGCTCGTCGTCGCAGGTGGTTCTCGGTGACGACGAAGTCGCCGACCATGCGCCGCGCCTCGCGCACGTAGATCTGGTGCGGCCAGTGACCGTTGTCGCCGAACTCGTCCCTGGCCAGCCCCCACTCGCCGTACCACGCCCGCACGTCCTCGGGCACCCGCGGGTCGTTGGCGAGGAACCAGCAGTAGCCCTTCTGATAGGTCTCGTGCTCGGCCACGATCTCGCGTCGCTGCGCGTACGAGGCCTCGGGGTAGTCGTAGTTGGCGCCGATGTCGTCGGTCGAGAACGAGCCGTGGTTGTTGGTGTCGGTCTTGAGGTTCGGCAGCATGTCGAACTTGCCGCGGACGTGCCGGCTGCCGGCCAGCAGCGCGCGCAGCAGCAGCTCGTACTGGCGCGCGTCGTAGCCCTCGGGCTTCGCGAACGGCACACGGTTGTCGACCGCGCGCGTCAGGCACATGCGGAAGTTGTAGGCCTGCACGCGATGGTCGCCGGCGCCGTTCCGGCCAGGGTCGCCGCCGTGCACACGCGGCAGCAGGCCGCTGCCCGGGTCGTCGGCCACGACGTAGGGGCTGACCGGCTGCTCGAACTGGTGCTTGTCGGCCGGCGCCTGCACGCCGTTGAGTCGTTCGCCGTAGACCTCGTTGCCTTCGCGCCCGACCGCGTAGCTCACTCCCGCTGCTGCCATCAGGTCGCCCTCATAGGTCGCGTCGACGAACATGCGGCCGCGGTAGACAGAGCCGTCGAGCGTCCGGATCGACACGATGCGACCATTCTCGATGACGACGCCGTCGTCGCGATCGAGCCAGCGGTCGCGATGCACCGCGATCTCGTGCTCGCGCACGAGGTCGTCGAACACCCGCTCCGCCACGTGCGGTTCGAACGTCCATTGCGCGTCGTCGTCGGGCCGGTAGCGCGCATAGTCCGCCGATCGCTGCCACACCCAGCTGCGATCGTCGTCGTAGACCTGCTTGACGCGGCGATAGAACTCGCGGCTGATGCCGCCGATCACGCGCTTGTCGCCGTTGTCGGTCCAACCGAGCCCGCTACTCGTCATGCCGCCGAGGTGACGGTCGGGGCAGACGATGACGACCGATCGCCCCATCCGCACCGCCTGCACCGCCGTCGCGATCGCCGCCGACGTGCCGCCGTAGACGACGAGGTCGGCATCGATGCGGGTCGGCGGCGTGTCGCCGGCATCCTGCGCGGGTGCGGCGACGGCGAGGATCATCGACAGCAAGGCGGCCGCTGGCGTCGGGTTGGTCGGCTGGGTCATCGGCGATCGGGCGACGGCGAATGGCAGGCCGCGTCCGCACGACTACTACAGTCCCGTCGGCGATGGGGGCCAGGCAAAAGGCATGCGTCGACCGCGACATCGGAAATGTCGCCGAGATGGCGCGGAACTGTGGCCCGTTGCCGCTGGCGATCGCGCCGATGCGATCGCAGCCTCGGTTCGGCCTTTGCGGTTGCTCGCGTCGCGAATGCGGTCGACGCCCTTGCGCCCCGCACTGTGGCAACCTGATCGGACTTCAGAACGGTGCTAGCCTGCATGGTGCGTCTCGCACGACGCACACGCACTTCTCGACCCTTCCCGACCGCACGCACCGATGTCACGCAAGCTCACCATCGCCGTCGGCGCCTTCCTGTTGGCGCCAGTCCTGTCCGCACAGACGCTGCAGCCGCCGTTCGCCGGCGTCTACGTCTACACCGACCTCGGCTCCGTCCCCGGGGTGCCGACCTACTACGGCGGCGTCGTCTTCAAGGCCGGCAACCCGAACAAGATGTTGCTCGGCGGCAACGCCAACGGCGCGGCCGGTGCGATCTACGAGATCGATGTCGTCCGTGACAGCCAGGGCTTCATCACCGGCTTCAGCGGCACCGCAACGATGGTGTCGACGGCACCCTACATCGACGGTGGGTTGTGCTACGGACCGGGCGGCGTGCTGTTCTGCACCACCTACAACAACAACAACCTGCTGCAGATCAAGCCCGGCAGCAGCGTACCCGACAAGGTGATCCCGCTCGGCGGCCTCGTC
>JAGQRA010000557.1 GCA_020425885.1 Planctomycetota bacterium
CCGGCTAACTAGATCCTGTTCAGCATAGGGGAAACGGCGGTCACGGGAAGCTCCACCGTGCTCCAGCGCATCACGCCAGGGGCCACGAAAGCGGCGATTCGAGCCGATTCCCGGCAGTTTCGGGGTGGCACGCCGCGGTGAGCCTGGACCCGTGGCTCGCGCGACTGTTGTCGGCTGCAGGGGAGCTGGAGCTGTCGACGCTCTTGTCGTCAACCGCCACCTCGCGCCAGGATCAGTAGGTTGTGAGCGAAGACCGTTGCGCCGATGGTCGCTGCGTAGTGCAGCCATCCCTTGTTGAAGCAGCGGTGGAGGCGCAGGCTTCGCTTGAGGAACGAGATGGTTCCTTCGATGCCGGCGCGGAAGGCCTGGCCGAGCTTGAAGGCGAGGCTGTGCTCGCGCTCCTCCTCGATGGGCGTCCGCTTCCCCTTCTTGCCGATCGCGACGACGTCGATCGTCGTTTCGAGCTCGACCAGCTTCTCCGGGCTTTCGTAGAAGCCCTTGTCGGCGGCGAAGACCGAAGGCTGTTCGCCGAACAGCCTGGTGTGGCGGTCGATGATCCTGTCCACGAGGGCATGCTCGGTGGGCTTCTTCTTGCAGGCGTCGTAGTCGCTGATGAACTTCTCCGGAGTCTGGGCGAACAAGACCATGTGGCCGAACTCGATCGGCTTGCCGGCCTTGCCCCGCTTCAGGAGTTCGGTGTGGGGCTCGAAGATGCTGAACAGCTTCTCGTCGTTGGGCACCTTCTCGCCCAGCAGCACGCGACGCTCGGTCTGATCGACGACCCGAACACCCAGCGCCATGTAGTGCTCGAGTTCCTCGGCAAGCGCTGCAGCAGTTGGCGGGAGTGAGCTTGCTCCGCGGGCCAAGCCGACTGCGACCTCTCGGCCGATCTCGAGAACACCCCCTACGAGGCTCAGAAGTGCCTCGTACTGAGGTTTCAGGTTCGCGGTCCTCGTGTTCTTGCCGACGGCTCGATGGATCGCAGTGTAGTGCCGCTTCGCCGTCTTCGTATGCAAACGCCGGTTCGCGGCGAACGACGAGTCGAGCTTCCGGGCTTGCCGGATCAAGCGGGCAATCGTGCGGTACACGTCCCAGAGGAGGCTCGAGTCGGTCGGGTAGTGGATGTTGGTCTCGCAGGCCGTGGTGTCGACCCGAACTTCGTCGCCAGTGATCTCGCCTTCGCGGATCGCGCGCCGGGTCAGCGCCCGGTTGATGGTCTTCCAGGTCTGTGGCCGGATGGCGTTTCGCAGTGCGCAGAACAACGTGTGGCCCATCATCTTGTCCGGGCCGAACCGGCAGAACTCCCGAAGGAAGCTGCTGTCATCGACACGCACCACGATCTCGCGAAGGGACGCCCCCTCGATGATCTGGCAGATCACCAGCCGAAGGACGTTCTCCGAGGTGTACCGACAGCGGCGCTTGCGCTTTCGATTCACACGCTCCAGGGCCTCGCGGAGATCCGCGTGAACGCACCGCAGGACCTCCGGGGTCTCGCCGAGCACCTGGTCGATTCGCCGGTAGCGGCTGTGGTACTCGTCGGTCAACTTCAGCGTTGCCGGTTGAAACCGGAACGTGCCCTGGCCATCCTTTGCTCTTCGCATGCAGCCTCCCTGCCGCGTGGTTTGTTCGTCCGAACTCACTACGCAACGGCAGACGAGGCTGTTTGCTTTCCTGCGCGAATCTGCGGTTTCGGCCCCGAATTCGGCCTTTCCCGCTACGCTGAACGCGATCTAACTA
>JAGQRA010000558.1 GCA_020425885.1 Planctomycetota bacterium
TCTACCTGGCGGCGACCGTCATGTAGAAGTTCCGATCCAGCTCGAACGACTGCAGCGGGCCCTCGAGCGCGATCGCCGTCGGCTCTTCGCCGATCGTGACGCGCCGTTCGCTGCCGTTGATCCGCAGCAGGACCGGCACCCGGAACCCGGGCACGACGTGGTCGAAGCGGACGGACACCGTCTTGCCGGCGCTCTCGTATTCCAGCACCGGGATGTCCGTGGTCCGCAGGTACTGGTCGAAGACCTTGCCGAAGTCGAAGCCGGACTCCCGGCTCATGAAGGCCTCGAACTCGGCCGTGTCGACGGTCCGGTGCCAGAACTCGCGGTTGAGTCCGCGCAGCACCGTGCGCCACCTGTCGTCGTCGTTCAGCATGTGCCGCATGGTGTGGAGCATGTTGCCGCCCTTGTAGTACATGTCGCCCGAGCCCGACCGGTTCTTGCCATAGGTGCCGATGATCGGCCGGTCGTTGCGGATCAGCTTGCGGCAGCCGATGACGTAGTCCTGGGCTTCCTTGGCGGTGAAGTGATACTCGACGAACAGGTTCTCGGCGTAGTTGGCGAAGCTCTCGTGGATCCACATGTCGGCGGCGTCCTTCATCGAGATGTTGTTGCCCCACCACTCGTGCGCCGACTCGTGGACGATGATGAAGTCGAACTTCATGCCGACGCCGGTGTCGCTCAGGTCGCGGCCGCGGTAGCCGTTCTGGAAGCCGTTGCCGTAGGTCACCGAGCTCTGGTGCTCCATGCCCAGGTAGGGCACGGCGACGAGCTTGTAGCTGTCCTCGTAGAACGGGTACCTGCCGAACCAGTGCTCGAAGGCCGCCAGCGTGCGCGGCACCTCGAGGAACTGCTTCGACGCCTGCTCCTGTTGATGTTCGAGCACCCAGAACTCGATGTCGAGGTCGCCGCCCTCGCCGGCGTAGACCGAGGTCATCGGCACGTAGTTGCCGATGTTGACGTTGACGCCGTAGTTGTTGATCGGGTTGGTGACGCGCCAATGGTAGGTGCGCGTCTTGCTCGCCTCGTCGTGCTGCGACGACTGCAGCCGGCCGTTGGCCACCGCGGTCAGGGCCTCGGGCACCGTGACGTGGATGTCCATGCCGCGGTCGGGCTCGTCGTAGCCGTGATCCTTGTTGGGCCACCAGATGCTGGCGCCGATGCCCTGGCAGGTCGTGGCGATGAAGGGGTCGCCGTTCTCGTCCTGTCGCCACGAGAAGCCGCCGCTCCACGGCGGTCGCGTGCTCTGCCGCGGTTTGCCGTCGTAGAAGACCCGGATGTGATCCTCGACTCCGGCCGCCAGCGCGCTCGGGAAGGTGACCCAGTAGACATTGCCCTCGCGTTCGAACGCCAGGTCGGTGTCGTCGTGCGCGACGCGCGTCACCTGCAGCGGCGGCTGCAGGTCGATCTGCATGCGATCGCCCGCCTTGACGGTGGCGAAGGTGATGACGTTCGACCCCGAGATGCTCTTGGTCTCGGGGAAGATGGCGAGCGCGAGGTCGTAGTGCAGCACGTCCCACCATTCGCGCTCGGCGGTGATGGCGCCGCGCAGGTGGTCCTGCCGCGTGAAGCCGTCGGGGCCGGAGTCGCCCTGCGCGGCGCACGGGCCGAGCACGGTGAGCCACGCTGCCGCGGGAACGAGCGTCCGCAATCTCGGGTGGTGCATTCTCGTACGCATCATGCCGGCGCGGGTCGCCGGTCGCGACGATTCGATGTCGCCGCCGGTCAAGTCGGATGGCTCCGGGGCCCGAAGAAACCTCGGAGACCCCCATGGCATCAACCCTCCAGCCGACCGAGCGAGCCGCCGCGATCACCCTCGAGCGGATCGGGAACCTCTACGAGCGCTACGCCGACGACCTGTTCCGGGTGCGGCGCTACCAGCGGCTGCTCTACACCGATCGTTTCGCCGTGCGGCGCCAGCGCGAGCGCGCGGCGTTGCTGGTGCTGCTCGGCAACGAGGTGGCGCTGCCGATCACCGTCGACAACTTCGCCGCGGCGCAGCTCGACGACATCGACTGCGAGCTCTGCTACCTGCTGCTGCGCGACGAGCGGCCGGACACCGTGGTCGAGATCTCGCCGTGCGGCGGCTGGTCCTCGACCTGGATCCTGCATGCCTTGCAGGACAATCGGCAGGGCCGGCTGCTGTCGTTCGACCTCGTCGATCACAGCCAGGGCAAGGTGCCGCCGGACCTCGCGCGCGGGATCCGCACCTTCCACCAGGGCGACGTGCAGCAGAGCGAGCACATCCCGGATCGGATCGACTTCCTGTTCATGGACTCGGATCACCGGGCGCCGTTCGCGCATTGGTACCTCGAGCGGGTCATGCCGCGGGTGCGGTCGGGCGGGGTCGTGCTCGTCGATGACGTCTACCACCCGCAGGGACCGGAGCAATCGGGCGGCGAAGGTCCGGTGGTGCTGGATTGGCTGCGGCGGCGAGGCATCGAACACTTCGATGCCAGCACGACCCATGGCAGCGAGGCGCGCGCCGCCATCGAACGGCGGCGCAGCCTGCTCGGGCTCTGCGAGCCGATCATCGAGGAGCCGCAGGTCGACCCGGCGATCTTCTTCACCATGCCCTGAGTCACCGGTTGCGCGGTGCGATCGGCGCGCGATCAGATCCGGCGCACGCGCAGTCGGCGCAGCTCGATCGGCAGCGAGTGATCCTGGAAGCCGATCGCGCCCGACCGCGGCCGGTCGGCGATCTTGTCGTGATCGAGCGGCATGGTGTGGACGAGCTTGCCGTTCAACGTGACCTCGATCGTGCCGTCCTCGCAGATCACGTGCATGCGGTTCCATTGGCCTGCGGGCTTCGCCGTGTTCACGCGCGGTGGGCCGCCGGGGATGATGCCGCCGGCATCGTGATCGGAGAGCTGCGTCCGGTCCGGCGGCGTGTCGTAGATCTGGACCTCGATCCCGGTCGCCACCGGGTTCTTGCGGTCGCCGATGTGGAAGTAGAAGCCGCTGTTGCCCGCCGCCTCGACACGATACTCGAACTCGGCTTCGAACTCGGCGTAGTCGCCGCGCAGCCACAGGTAGTCGTCGAAGCGGTTCCATCCCTTCTCGCCCGCGCGCGGCGTCAGCCTGGCGATGCCGTCGGCGAGGGTCCAGTTGCCCTCGGTCTCGCAGTGCGTCGCCAGCTCCTTCGCCGCCAGCGGCTCGGTCCACGGTCCGGGCTCGTCGAGCGGGCGCAGCTCGACCTTGCGGAACTGCAGCGGGTGGCTCTCCGACTGCAGCGAGATCGTGCCGCGGCGCAGCGCCAGGTCGCGGCCGTCGGCGAGCAGCTTCTTGGCATTCGCATCGCGCGGGTCGAGCTGGGGATCGCGGTAGGCGAGCACCGTGTCGCCGCCGACCAGGTGGCGGATGGTGTCGCCGCGGACCTCGACCTCGACCGTGACCCAGCCGTCGCCGCGGAACGTCGGCGAGGTCGAGTCGAGGCAGTGCGTCGTCCACAGCTCGCCATCGAGCACGACGTTGGTGCCCGGGGTGCAGAGGTTGGCCGTCGGGCGCTCGCCCTGCTCACCGCCGCCGAGCAGCTGGACCTCGATCGACACCGGGAAGTCCTGGTCCTTGGTCATCGTCGCCAGCGGTTGGCCATGGATCATCAGGCCGCTGTTGCGGAACGCCCAGCCAGGACCGCCCTTCACCTGATCGCCGAAGAACCGGTACTCGGCGCGCAGGCGGTAGTTCGAGAACTCGGTGTCGTGGAACAGGTGGCCGAAGCGCTTGTCGAACGCGCCTTCGTAGCCGTCGTAGCAGACCGTCAGCAGTCCGTCGACGACACGGAACGTGTCGCCGAAGTTGTCGCCGGCGTCGTAGCCGGTGATCTTCGGCGTCCAACCGGACAGGTCGCGGCCGTTGAACAGCGACACCCACGCCGAGTCGTGAGCCGGTTGCGGCTGCTGCGCGAGGCCGGAGCCGGCGAGGGCGACGGCGACGAGGCCGATGCCGGTGAGCACGAGGACCGGGTGGAGAGACGAACAGGGGGGAGCCATCGCGACAGAGTAGCCACGACGGCATCGCCGGGCGAAGGTCGCTACCGGATGCCGGTGGCGATGACGTTGGTGACGGCGCCGAGATGCAGTGCCTGCATCCAGATGTCGATGCCGGCGGCGACGGGCAGCAGGTGGCTCTCGATCTTCTCCAACCCGGTCCCATTGGTGATCATGAGGCCGTACGACTGCGGCAGGGCGAGGCCGAGCGTCAGGCCGAGACCCGGGATCGGAAAGGAGCCCGGGCCGGCGAAGCTGTAGGTGAGCAGCACCGCCGTGTTGGCCGGGGCATGGCGCACGCTGAACGTCGCATCTTCGTCGGCCTGCAGCGGCAGCGGGCTCAGCATGAGGTGGAACTTCTCCGCCATGTCGAACAGGTAGGCGGCGCCGTCGACGGCGTTGCTGTTCGTCTCCCACGAGGTCACCGCGGCAGCGGTGCCGTCGAGCGCGACCGCCTGGCCGAAGCCCGAACCGCTGACCGTGTGCGAACCCTGGAACGACGGCTCGTCGAGCCAGGCGCTGCCATCGAAGCGGTAGGCGAACACCGTGCCGCCGGGGTTGCCGTTCATGTCGCGGCCGAGGTCCGCGATCAGGGCGAGGTCGCCGGCGAGGTCGAGATTGAGGCCGAAGTAGTGGTTGTAGCCGGGCCACGGCGACAGCACCTTGGCATCCTCGACCCAGGTGCCGCCCTGGCGGTGGACGAAGTAGGCCGCACCTTCGCGGTAGTTCTTGGCCGGCGCGCCGATGACGGCGACATCACCGTCGATGGCCAGACTAGAACCGAACTGGGCCTGTTCTTCGGCAAGGTTGGCCCGGAACTTCTGCGTCTCGACCCAGCCTGACGGTGTCAGGTCGAACGAGTAGACCGCGCCGATGTAGTAGAGCTGCAGCCCGTTGTCGCTCTCGCCGCGCGCCCCGACCAGGATCGTGTTGCCGGAGAGGCCGACCGCCGAGCCGAACAGATCATGGCCGAAGTGATCGGACGCGGTCAGTCGCTGCGTCGCGTTCCAGGTCGTGCCGTCGAAGTCGTAGACCCACGCCGCACCGGCCTCGGCCGCGCCCGGCAGGTCGGTATACATCGCGCCGACGACGATGCGGTCGCCTTCGATGTCGACGTCCCAGCCGATCCAGTCGCCGGCCGGCAGCAGGATCTGCTCTTCATTCCATTGCGAGCCATCGAACCGGAAGACGTAGGCGGCGCCGTTGAACGAGCTGGTGATGGGGGCGGGGGCGCCGACCACGATGACGTTGCCATCGATGGCGACGCTGCGGCCGAACTCGTGCAACAGCCCGCCGTTCGAGGCAGTGAGCTTCTGCTCCTGCACCCAGTTGCCGTTGCTGCGGCGGAACACGAACACCGAGCCGGTGTAGTTCTGCGGCACGGCGTCGTCGGAGGCGCCGACGACCATGACATCGCCACTGAGCGCCACCGCCGAACCGAAGGCCGAGAAGGTGCTCGCGTTCTGGACGGTCAGCCGGTCGAGTTCGACCTGCGCCGAGAGGACGGTGGACAGGGCGCCGGACAAGGCCAGGACGGCCAGCGGGAGGTGATTCATGCTCGGGGTTGCGGTCTTGCGGTGCGAGGAAGAGTGTCACGCTGGAGACCCCGCCCTGGCCGATTCGTGACCCGAATCCCGAATGGGGAGCCGGACACCGGCGGGCGGTGCGAGCACTCGGGCCACGTCGATCCGCCGATCTGTCGGCACCAATTGAGGAAAGAGTCCTGCAGCGGTTGCCAGGAGGCCCGCTCCGACTAGAGTGGCCTCGTCGCCAGCTCTCACGCTGCATCCCCGCTTCCCCTCCGACTCTCATGCAGCGACTACACACGGTTTTCGCGATCACAACCCTGGCCGCCGTCGCCGCCAGCCAGGTCAACCCGTTCGTCTTCTACCCGCAGGACCCCGAGCGGCAGACGGTCACCTGCACGTCCTACGTCGGCCGACCCGACATGAGCAATGCGGCGGAAGCGCTCATGGAGATCGACCCCGCTCACTTCCCCGGGGTCGGCGACGCGCACCACTTCAGCCGCTTCTTCGGCGTCTACCACTGGGTTGCCGACGAGCGCCTGTCGACGGTCGAGACCTATGATCTCGTCGTTCGCTCGGCGGCGGCGGGTCCCGGTCCCGACATGACTCCGACTGGCGAGCTGCTCCGCATCGCCGGTCTCACGACGCCGCCTTCAGGCAACACGCAGCGCGGCACCTGGATCATGTACGACGGTTTCAGCATCACCGGCGGACTGCTCGTGAACCACACCCAGCCGATCGAAGGCTATCTGCCGCGCACCTACGTCGGTGTCGGTCTGCCGGCCAATCCGCTGTGGCCGGCGACGGATGGTCACGCGCTGTTCCGCGCCGACCTCCTCGGCGCCAACACTAGCGCTTCCCATGGCGAGAACGAGCGCGCCGGCGCGCCGAACCCGACCTGGGCCGGCCTGCAGGGAGCGCCGTCGTTCTCGACGCCGTGGAGCTACATCCTCGGCCCGTTCGTCACCAGCCCGAACCTGCACATGGGCGGCACCGATCCGCGCAGCAGCCGACTCGGCGCACCGGGTGCGAACCTGGCCATGAACGGGCTGTTCCCCGACGTCAGCGGCAGCCCGCGCAGCGACGGCTTGCTGGTCCGCGTCACCGACAACCTGGCGCCGTTCGGCTGGTGCTTCACGGGCGCTTCGCTCGGGCTGCAGAGCCCGCTGTTCAACTGGCCCATGCAGGGCAGCCTGATCGGTCACAGCTTCCTCGGCGCGCGCCCGATCTCGCTCGAGATCGCGACGTTGACGCTGGGCCAGCACGAGTACGTGGTCGCGCTGCCTTCGACGATCCCGACCGCGCTGGTCGGCACGCACCTCGCGTTCCAGTCCATCGTCTGGGATCAGAACAGCGGTCCCGGCAACTGGACCAACGCGCACGCCGTGCATTTCTGAGTTGTCAGAACGCCGCAACGCGGCACAGCGTTGACGCGGGAGCCAAGGCATCCGGCGCCGCTGCGGCGTTGCTTGGCGGGCCAGGACGCTGAACCGAGGCACAGCGTTGACGTGGGAGCCAAGGCATCCAGCGCCGCTGCGGCGTTTGCTTGGCTGAGTCGGTTCCCGTCAACCGCTCGATCGGTTCGAGCAGCCACCCTTGGCATGGCGCGTCGGGCCGTTCGCGATGTCCGGCTGACAGTATGCGACCGCGCAAGGGGGTTGCTCTGACCGGGGGCGGTGCGATCCTCTTCGGCATGCAAAAGTGCCACCACGGCCTCGGCGCCGCACTCGCCGCTCTCGCGCTGCATGCCGCGCCTGCCGCCCAGACGCCGGGGCTGCGGTTGTTCCAACCGGTCGGGGTCGCGCAGACCCACATCGTCGACGAGAACGGCGTGGTCGTGCACTCGTGGCCCGCGGGTCAGCGGCACGTCACGGCGCACATGCTCGATGACGGCACCTTCCTTCGCGGTCAGCTCACCTCGACGGTGCCGATCGGCGGCGCCAGCGGTCGTCTGCAGCAGGTCGCGCTCGACGGCACGGTGCTGTGGGATCTGCTGATCGACGGTCCGGCCCATTACATGCACCACGACATCGAGCCGATGCCGAACGGCAACGTGCTGGTGATCGCCTGGGACGGCCTGCTGCCTGCGGACGCGATCGCCGCCGGTCGCGATCCGGCGACGGTGACGTCGAGCTACTGGTATCCCGATTCGATCCTCGAGGTCCGGCGAACCGGGCCGACGACCGGGGCGGTGGTCTGGGAGTGGCATCTGATGGATCACCTCGTGCAGGACTTCGACCCGAGCAAGCCTGGCTACGGCGTCGTCGCCAATCACCCCGAGCTGCTCGACATCAACTACCCGCCCGTGGTGGTCAGCGATGGTGACTGGAACCACTGCAACGGTCTCGACTACGACCCGATCAACGACCTGATCGTGCTGAGCGCCCGCTCGCAGAACGAGATCTACATCATCGATCACTCGACGACGACCGCCGAGGCGGCCGGCCATACCGGTGGCCATCACGGCCGGGGCGGCGACATCCTCTACCGTTGGGGCAATCCGGAGGCCTACGGCGCCGGGACCGCGGCCAACCAGCAGCTGTTCGGGCAGCACGATGCACGCTTCGTCCCGGCCGGCTATCCGGGCGCGGGCCATGTCACGGTGTTCAACAACAGCTACCTGGCGGCGCAGTCGGCCGTGTTCGAGCTGGCGCTGCCGCGCAACTTCCTCGGCCGCTTCGTGCTCGATCCCGTCACCGGCCGCTACGGCCCGACGGCGCCGAGCTGGGTCTACACCGATCCGTCGTTCTTCTCGGCGCTGGTCTCGAGCGCTCAGCGGCTGGCGAACGGCAACACGCTGGTCTGCAGCGGCGCGCAGATGGAGCTGTTCGAGGTCGATCCCGCCGGCACCAAGGTCTGGAGCTACGTCCATCCGACCACTCCTGGCTCGGCGATGATCTTCCAGGCCCACCTCATCGAGCGATCGCTGTGGTGCGATGCCAGCACGCTGTCGATCGGCGGCGGCCGGATCGGTTTCGATCACCTGGTCGGCTCGGCGTCCGCAGGTGACTTCCAGCTGCTGCTCGGATCGATGTCGGGCACCGCGCCGGGAACGCCCGTCGCCGGCGGCGTCGTGCTGCCGCTCAACTTCGACTTCCTCACCGCGGCCATGGCCAGCCAGTTCAACAACGGTCTGTTCGTCGACACCCTCGGGGTGCTCGACGGCAACGGTGCCGCGAGTTCCTCGATCGTCGTCGGGCCCGGGCTGATCCCGCCGGCGCTGATCGGGGCCCACCTGGACTTCGCCCACATCGTCTTCGACGGCTCGGGGTTGGCGTCGCGCGCCAGCAATCGGGTGCGGGTCGAACTCGTGCCCTGAGGCGACCTGCAGCGGTCGCGGCCGAGTCAGGCTACTTGAACCACTCGTTCTCGTCGAAGGAGCCGGTGAACTGCAGGCCCGAGACGATGCGCGCCTTCTCGTCGCGCGTCGACACGTAGGGCGGCAGCATCAACTCGGTCTGGCTCGGTTGGCGGCCCGTTCCCGGCAGGTAGAGCATGTGGCCGATCGTCAGGAACTTGCCTTCGCCGATCGGGAACGACATCGAGGTGCCGAGCCCGATCGCCTTCAGCGGCGAGAATCGCGTCGCCTCGACGTTGCGCAGCGGGCTGGTCGGGGTCTGGTTCGCGGTGACCGGCGTCTGCATCTGCAGCTGCCGGATCCGGCGTCGCATCGCGCCGCGGTCCGCCGCCTGGAGATCCTCCCACCATTTGTCCTGAACGGAGGGCGGTCTGAGGTAGCGGGTGATGGTCGCGGCGATGGTCTCGCGGACGAACGTCTCGCGCAGCGCGCGGCTGCGGAGCGCGAAGGCCTCCTTCAGCATGCCGCCGATCTGGCGGATGACGAGCGCCGCCAATGTGATGGCGAGCGTGTGATTGCGGTTGCCGTGGAAGTCCTTGGCCATGCTGGCGTGCGACAACTGTGAGGCGGTGTCCTGGTTGGTTCGGAAGCGGTTCTTGAAGAAGGCCGCCGACGCCGGGTCGCTGACCGAGCCCA
>JAGQRA010000559.1 GCA_020425885.1 Planctomycetota bacterium
GACGGCACGATCTGCTACCACGTGCTGTTCGACGACGGCGCCGAGTGGATCAACAACGGCGGCGCCACGACGCTGCGCACCGACGCCAACTGGACGCCGCAGTATCCGTCGTCACTCACCGGCAGCGGCGGCGCCGGCACGAACGTGTGGGCCGCCGAGGTCGGGGTCGACGTTCCGTTCAGCCAGTACGCCGTCGACAACGACGTCGACGATGTGCTCGAGATGGTCGAGCACTCGGTCAACACCGTGAACCTGATCTACCTGCGCGACGCCGGCATCACCCATCGCCTCGGCCGGGTCGTCGTCCGCGCCAGCTCGGCCAGCGATCCCTATGCCGGGATGACGACGACCAACGCACTGCTGGGCGAGATCGTCAACCAGTGGAACAGCGTGCTGCCGGCCAGCACGCACGACCTCGGCCTCGTCGCGACCTCGGCCACCGGCGGCGGCGTGGCCTACGTCGGCGTCGTCGGCAATCCCGGCTACTCGGCGAACGGCGCCAGCCACGAGGGCGACTTCACGATCGTCTGGCGCCATGAGGTCGGCCACAACTGGTCACTCGGCCACTACGACGGCGGCACGCCGGAAGGCCGCACGATCAACTCCGGCAACAGCCTGGCGCGCATGTCGGGGCCCGAGCAGGCGCGCGCGATCGCACACCGCAACGCCCGCCTGGCGCACCTCGACAACCTCGGGCCCTACCCGTTGCCGATCCCGCCGCACGCCAGCCTCGACCGCGCCACCTACACCCCGCTGAGCAACGCGATCACGATCGACGTCCTCGCCAACGATCACGACGCCAACGGCGAGGCGTTCGGCATCACGGCGTTCGACGGCACCTCGCGATTCGGCGGCACCGTGTCGCTGTCGCCGGGCACGGGACCCGGCGGCCGTGACGAGCTGCGCTACACGCCGCCCGCCCAGGCTTCGCCGCAGACCGATCACTTCCGCTATCGGATCACCGACACGGCCGGGCGCGAAGGTCTCGGCACCGTCGTCACCAGGTTGGTGTTCGATTCCGACTTCCTGGCGCACTTCGCGATGGACGAGACCGTCGGCGCCGTGGCGCACGACGCGTCGTCGCACGGCGCCCACGCCGATCTGCTCGGCGGGCCGACCTGGACCGCTGGCACGATCGGCGGCGGCCTCGACTTCGACGGCGTCGACGATCAGCTCGTGGCGCCCGCACCCGATCACCCGACGTCGAGCTTCACGGTGACCGGCTGGATCAGGCGCAGCGGGACGCAGAGCACGTGGGCCGGCGTCGCCTTCTGCCGCGGCGGCAGCACGACCACGGGCCTCGGCTTCGGCGGCAGCAACGATCTGCGCTACCACTGGAACGGCGGCCAATGGTCTTGGAGTTCGGGGCTCGTGGTGCCCGACAACACCTGGACCTTCGTCGCCCTCGTCGTCACGCCGGCGGCGGGCACGATCTACATGGATGCCGGCAGCGGCCTGCAGTCGGCCACCAATCCCGGGCCGCACGCGATCGAGGCGTTCGACGCGGCGCTGACCATCGGCCGCGACCCGAACAGCAGCGCCCGCAGCTTCCGCGGTTCGATCGACGACCTGCGCTTCTTCGCCCGCGCCTTGACCGGCGCCGAGATCCTCGCCGCCAGCCGCGGACTCGGCAGCGCCTCGGCGCCAAACCCGGCCCACCTCGCCGCGATCACCGGATCGAACGCCAACCTGACGTGGGTGACCTCGCCAGCGACGACGAACCACCGCGTGTGGTTGTCATCGAGCTACACCGAGGTCAGGGACGGGCTCGCCGCCGCCGACTGGGGCCTGCACCCCGCCACTTCCTGGACGACGCCGACCCTGAGTGCCGGCACATGGTACTGGCGCATCGACAGCACCGATGGCACGAGCTGGGCCGCGGGACCGGTGTGGTCGTTCGCGCTGGCGGCGCCGGCCAACGTGGTCCCCTACGGCTCCGGCTGCCCGGGCGCGAACGCCCAGGTCCCGGCGATCGGCGCCGTCGGCGAGCCGCGGCTCGGCAACAGCAGCTTCCGGTTCGAAGTCACCGGCGCCGCGCCGCAGAGCACGGCAGCGCTGCTGCTGTCGCATCAGTTCGGATTCACACCGATCAGCGGTTGCGTGCTGTTGCTCGGCGGCACGACCACGACGTTCCCCTACACGCTGACCGACTCGACGGGACATGCGTCGCAGGCCGTGCCGATCCCGTTCAGCCCGGGCCTGATCGGCCTGCGGCTGTTCGGCCAGTTCCTCATCGCCGATCCGGGCGGCGCGTTGTACGGTCTGGGCGCGATGAGCAACGGCCTGCTGGCAAGACTCACGCTCTGAGGCGCCAACGCGGGGACGCGCCTCACAGCAGCTCTGACGTGAGCAGGGCGGCGGCGTCGGGCGAGCGATCGTCGGGCAACGCCAGCGCGACCAGCAGGCCGTCGTCGATCAACGCATCGGGCGGGAACTGGACGTTGGCCATGAAGCAGCCGGCGAGGCCATGGCTCAGCGCCGCCGGCACCGGCTGCGACCGGACCGGCCCCATCTCGTGGTAGAGCGTCCACGCCACCCGGACCTGATCCTCGGGCAGCGTCCGGCGATCCACTTCCTTGAGGGCGAACAGCGAGCGGCCGATGTCGCGCAGCCGCTGCGGCTCGGCGAGCGCCTTCGGGTCGAAGCTGAACGCGACCATCCCCCACCACGGTCGATCGTCGTCCTCTTCGAACCATTGCGTGTGCACCATCACGATCGCCGCCGGCAGGATCGCGCCGCGGCGACCGAGGCGACGGCGCGTCCGCTCCCATCGCGGCACGACGACGAACGACAGCAGCCAGCAGACGGCGCCGAACGGGATCAGGGCCAGCGCGGTCAGGAACGACGGGTGCGCGAAGTCGGCGTCGACGCCGGGCGGACGGTCCGCGAGTGCGAAGACGGCGACGGCGATGCCGGCGGCCACCCACGCGATCCAGTGCATGATCGACAGCCACTCCGACCACGGCAGGTTGGAGCGATCCGGGAACAGCAGCTTCTTGTCGAGTTCGTCGGCCTTGGCCAGTCGGCGAACGCGCGGAACCATGGCTTGCAGGTCCATCAGGCGACCTCCCACGGGAAGGTCGCGCAGAGCGCGGCCGCACCCTCGCCCCAGAGCTTGTCGTTGACGATGCGCGTCGAGCAGGCACCGCGGCGCGCCGGCGTCATCAGCACGAACACCAGCGCGCTGGTGAGATGCCCGTCGGGCAGCGCGATCGGCGGCAGCACGGGGAAGGCGCACTCGAGCCCACTGCCGAGCGCCGCGGGAGCGGCGAGTCGACTGCCGTCGTCGGTGCCGGCGGCGATGCGCTGGCGCACGGTCGCGGCGAACGCGGCGACGTCCTCGTCGGCGTCAGCGCTCGCGCCGCCCTCGGGCGACAGCGCCGCGCGCAGGCGTGCCGCCGCCCGCGCGTGGCGTTGCAGCGCGTCGGGGTCCGACAGCGCCGGTCCGACCAGCACGGCCGTCGGCTCGACGGGGCCGCCCTGCGCATCGGTGGCCCCGGCGCCGGCGTGAACCACGAACGCCGGTCGCAGCTCGCCGTGGCGGTCGAGATGCACGCCGCGGCGGCGCGGTGGCAGGTAGAGCAGCAGGTAGGGCAACGGGCTCAGCACCGTCAGCGCGAGCGCGACCCAGAGCACCGGCCCGAGCGTGAAGGCGGCGACGAGGACGGTGATCGGCAACAGCGCCATGAGGGCGATGATGCTGAAGAACGGCCAGGTCGACGCCTGCTCGATGAACTGGCCACCGAGCCAGAAGTCACACATGTCCTCGTCGCGCAACGTCGCCAGTCGGGCTCGTTGCTCACGGGCGAGGTCGTGCAGGGCATCGCCGTCATCGGCCTTCACGGCGGTGAGGGCAGGCCCCCGCATCAGTTCCGTCGTCGACATCGCGCGGACGGTAGCTCCGGCGCGGTCGGCGAGCCAGGTACGCGCCGGCACGGCGGAGTGGTCACCGGCCATCCCCTCAGCCAACCGGTCCGTGCGAGCCCCGGCCCCCGATCGACTTGAGGTGGGAATGGGGAAATCCCGATCCCGGACCCGGAGCCGCCCCCCCCGACCGGTCGGTGGTACGGCCGTCACCACTCCCATGAGCAAGCACGACAACGACAAACCTCCTCCCCCCGAGAAGGACCCGGGCGGCGCGAAGGCAGGACCAGACCGCAGGAAGAAGCGGCGCACGCGGCTGAAGGGCGAGAGCATCGAGTCGCGCATCCTGCTCTCGGGGACGTGGATCGACCCGGACACCGGGCTGGAGATCCCCGATGCGACGTCGGGCGACGACGTCTATCAGGGCACCGACGCCGCCGACCTGCCGAGCAGTGGTGGCGCCGGCGACGACATCCTGTTCGGCGGCCACGGCAACGACACGCTCGGCGGCGGCACCGACCTCGACGTGCTGATGGGCGGCGGTGGCGACGACATTCTGTACGGGGACGAGGGCGCGGACGTGCTCCACGGCGGCGCCGGCGACGACGTGCTCGACGGCGGGTCGGGCGACGACGTGCTGATCGGCGGCGGCGGCGACGACACCATGCTCGGCGGCACCGGCGCCGACCTGTTCCGGTTCACCGGCGCCGAGGACGGCGACATCTACACGGTCGACGGTGGCGCCGACGTCGATACGATCGACATCAGCGAGTTCGGATCGGGGGCGCTGCTGAGCGACGACGGTTCGACCCTGACCGTCGACCTCGGTGGCGGCAGCTCGTTCACGGTCAACTACACCGGCATCGAGAACATCGTCACGGCTGACGACACCGGTGTGAACCACGGGCCGGTGGCCGATGGCTACGTCGCCTCGGAGATCGGCGGCATCGTGGCATCGCTCGACGCCACCGGCAGCTCTGATATCGATGGCGACACGCTGACCTACAGCTGGACCCAGGTGGCGGGACCGTCGGTGACGCTCAGCGACCCGACAGCGGTACAGCCGACCTTCACCACGCCGACGGTGACCGAGCTCACGCAGCTGCAGTTCAGCCTCGAGGTCTCGGATGGGACGACGACGCACGTCGATGTCGTGACCTTCTGGGTGTCGCCGGTGGATGACGTCTCCGGCACCGACGCCGCCGACTCGCTGACTGGATCGACAGGCGCCGACGTCGTGCTCGGCTTCGGCGGCGACGACACGATCGACGCCAGGGGCGGCGACGACTACATCGTCGGCGGTGAAGGCGCAGACGACATCACCGGCGGCACCGGCAACGACACGGTGTCGTACCAGGACGCCAACGCGGGCATGACCATCGACCTCGCCGCCGGCACGGCGAGCGACGGCGACACGCTCAGCGGCGTCGAGAACGTCGTCGGCACGGCCTACGACGACACCATCGTCGGCGGCATCGGGGACAACACGATCGACGGCGGCGCCGGCACCGACACGCTGTCGTTCGCGGGCGGCAACGCGGTGACCGTCGACCTGACGACCGGCACGGCGACCGGCGCGGGCACCGATTCGTTCAGCGACATCGAGGCGGTGATCGGCTCGTCGAACGACGACACCTTCGTGTTCAGCGCGCCGGTCGCCGGTGCGGTCTATCACGTCGACGGCGGCGCCGGTGGTTCGGATACGATCGACCTGTCGAACTTCGTATCGGACACGATCACCTTCGGCGACGGGATCCTGACCGTCGACATGGGCAATGGTGACTCGTTTGCCATCGAGTACGCCAACATCGACGACATCAGCTTCGCCGACTTGACGGCGCATGTGTACGACGCGGAGACCGGTGCGGTCAGTGGTGTCGCGATCAGCTCGGGAATCGTCATCCTCAACGAGCAAGTCGTGAAGATGACCATGTCCGTCGGTGCGGTGGCGGCCTGGGAGATGTCGGCAACGGATGGCTGGTTCGACCTGACCCAGGTCTCGGGCTCCAGCACCTCCACGATCGACATCGAGGAGATCTCGGATACCGCTTTGACGCTGCGCGACGTCAACGTCATCAGCAACTTCGGCACGGTTTCGTCCGACATGGCGATCGGCACGATCGAAATCGGCGTGGGCTACCGCCTCTACACGGTCGGTGCTGATGTCGGCACCATCAGCTATGCCGATGGCATGTCCTCGTCGCTGACCGTGCACGGCGATGTCGGCACCATCCAGATGGTCGATTACGGGTCGTTTGCGATCACCGTCGACGGCGATCTCGACACGTTCTCCGCCGGCTACTACATCGGCAACCTGACCGTCGAGCGCGCCTTCGGCAGCTTCGACCTGACCGACGACACCACCGTTCTGAGCGAGAACTACACCGTCGCGACGAAGCTGGTCTACACCGGCAGCACCGACACGCTGACGCCGACGCCGTTGGCGAACACCGATCCGACCTTCGTGCAACCCGACGGCGGCACATCGGTGACGGCGATCGGCAGCGGCGACGACAGCGCGAGCAGCGCCGTGGTGCAGCCCGACGGCAAGATCCTCGTCGCCGGCACGACCTTCAACGGTACCGACGACGATTTCGTCCTGATGCGTTACAACGCCGACGGCACGCTCGACACGACGTTCGGCGGCGGCGACGGGATCGCGACGACCGACATCCTCACCCTCGGCAACGCCGCCGAGACCATCGCCCTGCAGCCCGACGGCAAGATCCTCGTCGCCGGCGTGGTCCACAATGCCACCAGCGACGACATCGCGATCGTCCGCTACAACCCCAACGGCACGCTCGACACCTCATTCGGCACCAACGGTGTCGTCGTCACCGACATGGGCAGCTGGGATGACGAGGCCGAGAAGCTCATCGTCCTGAACGACGGCCGCTTCCTGCTCGCCGGCAACAGCACAGGCATCAACACCAACTTCGCGATCGCGCGCTACCTGGCCGACGGCACGATGGACACGTCGTTCGGCACCAACGGCTACACGCGCGCGGCCGTGGGCAACGGGATCGTTCTGAGCGACATGATCGTGCTCGACGATGGCTCACTCCTGTGTGTCGGCACGTACGTGGGTCCGCCGACCAAGTTCGAGCTGCTGCACTTCACCGCTGACGGCTCGATCCACCCGGACTGGTCGGCGGTCTCGACGGACGTCGGCATCGGCAACGACGAGGCGCGCAGCGTCGTCGAGCTCGCCGACGGCAAGCTCCTGGTCACCGGCGTCACCAACGTCGGCAGCAGCAGCGACATCGCCGTCGTGCGCTACAACGCCGACGGCACGCTGGACACGACCTTCGGCGGCGGCGACGGCATCGTCACGGTGAGCCTGGCCGCCCAGGACGACACCGCCGGCGCCCTCGTCCTGCAGCCGGACGGCAAGATCCTCCTCGGCGGCTACAGCGTCGTCGACGGTCACACCCAGATCACGCTCGTCCGCCTCGACGCCGACGGCAACTACGACACGACCTTCGGCGGCGGCGACGGCATCACCGCGCTGTGGCAGACGGGGGCCAACCTGAAGGGCCTCGACTTCGTGATCCAGCCGGACGGC
>JAGQRA010000560.1 GCA_020425885.1 Planctomycetota bacterium
CCGGTTCGCCACCCGGCACCTATCTGCTCACGGGCTCACAGCTGTTCCCCTCCCTGTCGAGCATCTCGGAGTCGCTCGCCGGTCGCTGCGCGGTGCTCTCGCTGCACACGCTCGGCTACGGCGAGTTGATCGCCGCCGAGGCGCCCTCGATCGACGACCCCCTCGCGCTGCTGCTCCGCGGCGGCTACCCCCGACTCTGGGCCGAGCCGGACTTGCCCTCGGACCTGTTCTTCGCCAGCTACCTGGCGACCTACCTCGAGCGCGACGTGCGCAATCTTGCGCGCGTCGGCAGCCTGCGCGACTTCGAGCGCTTCGTCCGCGCGCTCGCAGCCCGCACCGGCTGCCTGCTGTCGTACTCGGAGCTCGCCCGCGACGTCGGCGCCGCGGTCAGCACGGTGCGCGAGTGGACCTCGGTGCTGACCGCTTCACACGTGGTCACCTTGCTCGAACCGCTCCACCGCTCGATCGGCAAGCGATTGGTGAAGAGCCCGAAGGTCTACTTCAACGACGCCGGCTTCGCTGCTTGGCTGTGCGGTATCCGGACGCGCGAGCAACTGCTGGCATCGCCGATGCTCGGCGCGCTGTGGGAGACGCTGGTGCACGGCGAACTGCAGCGTCTGCTGGCAGTCAACTCGCCGGGCACGCCGCTGTGGTTCTGGGCGGCACACGGCCACGCCGAGGTCGACTTCGTGCTCGAGGCCGGCGCCCGCTTCCATATCCTCGAGGCCAAGGTGGCCAGCGAGCCGGGCAACGACGCCCAGCGCGGCTTCGCGGCCTTCCAGCGCGCCTACGGCACCGACCAGGTGTCGAGGCGCACGCTCGTCTGCCGCACGCCGAGGGCGCACCTCACCGCGGATGGCACCGAGGTGACCGGGCTGGGCGAGCTGCATGTCGGCGACTGATGTCGCCCGACCAGCAGCAGCTACCTGCCGAGCTTGCGCGGGAACGTGAAGCCCTCGACGCGGAAGCCGCGCCACGTCCCGTCGAGCCGCAGGCTGACCCAGGCCGGCCCCTTCACCGAACCCGGCGGCAGCACGCCCTGCGCCGCGACCTCGCCATCGCGGACCTCGCCATCGCCGAGGAAGAGCCAGTCCGCGGGGGCGATCTTGTACGGCGGCAGCTTGTCCCAGTTCACCGCCGCATCGGGCAGGGTACTCACGCGGTCGTCGGGGAAGAGCAGGAACGGGCGCGCGGTGCCGCGTTCCATGCCGACCGCGCCGGTCGCCGCGAACCGGCCGCCATCGGCAGCCGCCGACAGCATCCAATGCTCGTCGCGCCACACGCGATGGGCGGCGACGATGTCGAAGGCCACCGGCACGTTGCAGACGACGAGCGCGGCGACGAGCGCGGCCAGCGCGAGGCGCCCGACGACGGCGAGGCGATGCGCGAGCAGGACGATGCCGCCGCACAGCGAGAACGTCCAATGCACCGAGTAGGCGAGCAGGGCGTCGCCGTATAGGAAGTAGACCGGCAGCTGCATCAGCAGATTGGCGAGGAAGAGCCAGGCCAGTCGCCGCGGCGCCGCCTCGGGTGAGACCCACCGCGTGCAGGCGAGCAGCAGCGGGCCGAATGCCAGTCCCGCCGGCCAGTAGCTCAGGGTCGAGCGGTCGGCGTCGATCTGCAACACCGTGGTCAGCTTGCCGAGGCCGGCCGACAGCTCGAACACGACCGGCGCGGCGAACGTCTTCGGCATCATCACGACATCGGGTGCGAACAGCACCGAACCGAGATCGCGCAGGCGTTGCAGTTCGCTGACCGGCCAGTTCCACCACACCGTCTCGTACTGCGGTTCGACGCGCAGCTGCCCCCAGCCCGAGAACACGGTCTCGTAGAGCGCCCATACTGCCAGCATCGCGGCCATGCCGATCACGCCGGTGACGACCCAGCGCCGCAGCATCGGATTGCGATCGAACCAGATCGCGACCAACGCCATGCCGCCCCAGGCGCCGAGATTGGTCACCGTCGTGCCGTAGCAGGCCGCCGCCAGCAGCACCGCGCAAAGCCCCGGCTGGCTGCCCTGCTGCAGCAATCGGGTCGTGGCGAGCAAGGCCAACGCGCCGAACGCGAACGACTCGGGGATGACGCCGTGCAGCAGCGTCGAGAACGACAGCCCGAGCAGCGCCGCGCCGAGCCCGCGCAGCACGAGGCCGCAGCCGGCGTGGCGCAACACGAGCTGGAACAGCACGAGGCTGCCGATCGCGGCCAGCTGCGTCAGCGCGCAGGCCACGGGTCGCGGCGGCAGCCCGAGCGCGGTGAGTCCGGTGCCGGGCAGTCCGACCGCGATCGGCAGCAGCGGGTGCATCCACCGTCGACCGCCGGCGACGAGGTTGGTGAACATGTCGCCGTAGAGGGCCGGATCGGCGGCGAAGTAGTGGTTGTTCGAGACCGCGAGCTCGGCCTCGACGTGCAGCGCCGCGAGCCATTGGTAGAGCACGAGGAACGGCAGCGCGACCAGGACGGCCTCGACCACGGGGCGTCGGAACAACGTGCTCATGCGGGCGCCGTTGTAGCAGGTCGCGCGGCTGCTGCGAACGCCGCGGCAACGCCGGGGCTTGCTCGCGCGCGAACTCGCGCTACCCTTCGTCCCCCGAACCCGGAGGCTCACCATGCGCACGATCTGCATCGCTGTGACTGCCCGCCGGTCCTCGCGCGCCTGAACGACGCGCGGCGGCCGGTGTGAAGCCCTTCCTGCGACGCCCGCCAAAGCGGCGGCGGCGTCGCGCTTCCCGGTAGCCATGAAGCGCGTCCGACGACGCGCGCGATTCTGCAGATGAAATC
>JAGQRA010000561.1 GCA_020425885.1 Planctomycetota bacterium
CACCGAGCGCTACATGGACACGCCGGCCGAGAACGGCGACGGCTATGCCGGCTCGAGCTGCCTGCCGCTCGCCGGCAAGCTCCGCACCCCGCTGCTGCTCGTGCACGGCACCGACGACAAGACCGTGATGTGGTCGCACACGCTGCGCTTCGTCGACCGCTGCATCGACGCCGGCACGACCCTGACCTACTTCCCCTATCCGATGCAGCAGCACGGCCTGCGCGGCAAGGACCGGGTCCACTTCATGCGCATGATGCGCGACTTCCTGCGCCGGCATCTCGGCGAGCCCGGCGGCAGGTAGCTACGGCTTCGCGTACGGCTCGGGCAGAAACCAGACTCCACGGTCGTTCTTGCGCGCCGGCCCCGGCGTGCTGCGCCCATCGACGACATAGCGCTCGAGCAGGGCCGTCAGCCGCGATACCACCTCCGGCTGCTCGGCGGCCCGGTTGTCGCGTTCGGCCGGGTCGGCCTCGAGGTCGAACAGCTGCAGCAGCGGCAGCCGTTGACGGCGCGCCGCGGCCGGCACCGGCTCGCTCCAACCGCCCGATCCCGGACAGAAGGCGAGCTTCCAGCGGCCCTGCCGGATCGCGAACGAACCGTTGATCGAGTGATGCACGGTCGCCTCGCGCAACGGCGCCGAGGCGGTGCCGCACAGCGCCGGCATCAGGCTGATGCTGTCCTCGCCGGCGCCGGCCGGCAATGGCACGCCTATGACCTCGGCGCAGGTCGCCATCAGATCGGTCAGGCAGATCGTCTGGTCACTGCGCTGGCCGGCGCCGACATGCCCGGGCCAGCGCACCACGAACGGCACGCGGTGGCCACCCTCGAAGATGTCCGCCTTGTGCCCGCGGAACGGACCGCTCGGATGATGACCGAAGGTCGCGAGTTCGTCGAACTTCGCGCGCGGCGAGCAGCCGTTGTCGGCGGTCACCACGAACAGGGTCTGCTCGCCGATGCCGGCCGTCTCGACGGCCGCCATCAACGCTCCGACCACGGCGTCGACCTCGAGCACGTAATCGCCGTAGGGGTTGGTCTTGCTCAGGCCGCGGAACCCGGCGCTCGGCAAGATCGGCGTATGCGGCGCCGGCAGCGCCAGGTAGAGGAAGAACGGCTGCCCGGTGCGCGCCCGTTCGCGAACGTAGTCCACGGCCCGGCCGGCGAAGTTCTGCAGCACGGCGCCGTGCTCGAAATCGGCCCCGGTCGCTCCCTCGCGCCAGAACCCCTGGAAATCGTCGTTCTTCGTCGTCCGATCCGGCGCCGCCGTGATGCGGTCGTCCTCGACGTAGACATAGGGGGCCATGTCGAGCGAGCCGCAGTGGCAGTAGTAGTGATCGAAGCCGTTGGCGAGCGGACCGTGCGTGACCGGCGCCGCGTAGTCGATCGCCTTCGGATCGTCCGCCCGGCGGGCGAAGTCCCAGCCGAGATGCCACTTGCCGAAGCAGGCGCAGTGGTAGCCGTGGCCGTGCAGCAGCGAGGCCACGGTCATGCGGTCGGGGTCGATGAGGTGAGCCGAGTCACCGCCGAGCACGCCCTTGGCCAGTCGCGATCGCCACGCATAGCGACCGGTCAGGATGCCGTATCGGGTCGGGGTGCAGACCGCCGACCCCGAATGCGCATCGGTGAAGCTCATGCCCTCGCCGGCCAACCGGTCGATGTTGGGTGTGGTCCAGGCCGCATCCGGGTTCAGGCACGAGACGTCGCCGCAGCCCATGTCGTCGGCGAGGACGTAGACGATGTTGGGTCGCGCGCCACCGGCCGAGGTCGCTGCGGTCGCGGCCGCAGCGGCGACCCGCGGGCCGGCCAGCTCGAGTTCGCCCATGAGCGGTCGATGGTCCGAGGCCACGCGTTCGTCGAGGACCACCAGCCGTCGCACGACGCAGCGGTCGTCGCCCGGAACGAGCACGAAGTCGATCTCCTTGCGCGGCTCATCGGCGGGGTACGTGTCGGCCGGGCCCTGCTTCGCGGCGTTGACCCATGTTTCCTCGAGCAGCTCCATGACGCCGGAGCCGGGCTCGGAATTGACGTCGCCGGCCAGGATCACGGGCAACGCCGAACCGGCGTAGCGATCGACCAGCACGCGGGCCTGGTCGAGACGTTCGGTCTCGGTCTCGTAGAGGTGGATGCCGGCGACGATCACCTCGGCGCCGCCCGGCAGGCGGATCCGCGCCTCGAGCGCCGAACGCGGCTCGCTGCCGGGCGGCAACACGACGTTCGTGGTCGCGACCATCGGGTGGCGCGACAGCACCGCCATGCCGTAGCGCCCGCCGTCGTAGGCCATGAACTCGCCGAACACGTGTTGCATCCCGAGCAGTTCGCCGAGCACGCTGGCCTGATCGACACCGCCCGATCGGCGGCAGCCCTGATCGACCTCCTGCAGCGTGACGACATCGGGCGCCGCCGCCCGGATGACTTCGGCGATCCGATCGAGATCGATGGCGTCGTCCATGCCGCGACCGTGCCTGATGTTGTAGGACACCAGCCGCAAGCGCGATGACGCGGTCTGCGGCGGCGCCACGCAGCAGCAGACGAACCCGAATACCAACACGACGAACGACCTGATCATGGCGGTCATCGTTCGCCTTCGGCCCGGCGAAGGCCAGCGCTTCCCGGCGCCGGCCGTGGTCAGCCCGGCTTCGTTGCGATCAGATGCAGATCCTCGCCGAGTTGCAGCCAGCGACAGAGGCGCTGCGGCCAGACCCGGTTGCAGAGGAAGTGAGCCCAGCGGCTGCGGCTCAGGAAGGCGACATAGCGCTCCACGGTGAGCGCCTCCCCGGCGGGCACTCCACAGCGACGCGCCAGCCAACGCTCGAGCCCGAACCGGCCGCAGAGATCGTGGAGCAGGCGCGGATCCTGACGGTAGCTCCAGGTCTCGATCGCTCGCACCTCGAACCCGGCGCGTTGCACCGATCGACGCAGCGTTCGCGCGGTGAAGTGCGACAGGTGTTCATCGGTGATGCCGTAACCGAAGTGGCGACCCAGCAGCCGGGCCTTGAGCGAGCCGTGGTTGGGCAGGCTCTGGTACATCACCCCGCCCGGCTTCAGCACGGCGAGGATCTCGCCCAACACCCGGTCGGGCGCTTCGACGTGCTCGAGCGTGTGATGCATGAGCACGGCGTCGATGCTGCCGGGCTCAAGGCCGCTGGCCGCGAGTGTGGACTGACGCACGTCGACCTCGAACTGCCCGCGCGCGACCGCGACGGCCGCGGTCGACAGCTCGAGACCGATCGGACGCCAACCACGATCGCGTGCCGCCACCAGCGAGGTGCCGATCGAACAGCCGACGTCGAGCAACACCCCGGGTCGGCGATGGCGTTCGATCGACTCGAGGATGCTGCCGAACCGTTCCAGGTTGCGCTCGTGATCCTGGCGCGCCGACGCCGCCGAAGCCCGATCGGCACGATAGAAGTCGGCCAGGCGCGACGGCGCCGGTGCCTCGGCCATGCGCACGAAGCCGCAACGGCGGCAGCGTTCGAAGGCACGGCCGGCGGCGCGGAACAGCGGCTCGAACGCCGGCATCGTTCCACCCCGCACCGAATCTGCGCCGCCGCAAACGGGGCAGTGTGGATCGTCGGTCGAGCGCATGACCATCCCGCTCGGGCCGTGCATCGAGGTATCGGAAGGGTCACTCATGGCCGGGCGACATCCTATACCTGTGATCGGCGACCCGGCGCCAGCCAAAGCAGCCGCATCGGCGGGCGCATCACACGGCAACCACGGAGTCTTCGGTGATCTCCCCCGCTAGCCGGACCTGGTAGCGGGCGATAGCATCGCGGCGTCGGGATGTCGCTGGAGACCCGAATGACCGTGTTGGTCGCACGCCTGCCCGTCTGAGGAGTGGACAGGTGCGCACCGGTTTCCAACCTGCACCACCACGACGTTGTACAATTCAAACCGCCCAAGTACACCTTCTCTCACAGGCCACCTTCGTGCCCAAGAACATTGGTCTTGCCATCCTGCTGCTCCCGATGGTCGGCGTCGCGCAATGCATCTCAGGTGCAGGCTCGACGTTGCCATTGACCCAGGATTCCATCTCCGGACCGCATGCCATCGGATTCCCGTTCCCGATCTATGGCACCACGTACACGGACATCCACATCTCCGATCACGGCATCTGCTTCCTGACCAACGGTGGCGTGCCGGCCGTGCCGAACGCCATCCCACTGGTGCATTCGCCGGCCGCGATGAGCCTCGTCGCCAACGGCCCGGTCGTCTGCCCGTTCTGGTCGGACACGATCCCCGGCAGCGCCGGTACGTTCTCCATCGACGCCAGCGCCACGGTCTGCACCGTCACCTGGGCCGACGTCCAGAGCTTCGGCTTCGCGCAGCCGCTGATGTCGTTCCAGCTGAAGTTGTATCCGAACGGTCAGCTCGAGTTCTTCTATGACATGTCGGTCACCAACAACTCGACCTACCTCGCCACCTCACAGAATGGCGTGATCGGCGTGTCGTCGGGCGCGCCTTCGATCCTGCCGAGCCCGGTCGATCTCTCCACGAGTCCGTCGACGACGCTCGACACCGTCTACGAGGAGTTCCCGATCGCGAACACGTTCGACATGAATGGCGACTCGCTGTTGCTGACGCCGGCCAATCCGGGATGGACCGTGACCTGGTCGGCCGACGGCGCCGGCTGCGCCCATGTCACCTACTACGGCGCCGGCTGCGACGGCCTGCAGCTGACCAGCACACCGCCGATCCTCGGCCAGGACTGGGACCTGACGACCACCGGCCTCGACACCGTCGTGTCGCAGATCGGCTTCACGCTGTTCGCCTTCACGCGCGCCAATCCGTCGCTGCCGCTCAGCGTCTTCGGCCTCAACGCCCCCGGCTGCGAGGCCCACCTGCCAGCGACCGGGATCATCACGCGGCTGATCGGCGCCAATGTCGGCGGAACGATGACCGTCACCGTTCACATGCCGGCGGTGGCGCCGTGGCTGATCGGCGAGAAGTGGACCAACCAGACCTTCGCGTTCACCAGCTCGAACCTCGCCGGGATCGCGTCGTCGAACGCCGTGCACTGCACGATGGGCAACTAGCAGCCGACCAGGCGGACTCACATCGATGAACAAGCTCATCCTCGCGGCTCTGCCGCTTCTCGCCAACGGTCTGCTCGCCCAGGGCACTCCCGAGGTCGAACCCAATGCCACGGCCGCGACCGCGACCCCGATCTCGCCGGGGGCCCAGGGCGACGGCGCCATCGGGCTCGCCGGTGACACCGACTACTGGAAGATCACGCTGGCATCCGCGGCCGACCTGCGTTGCTGGATCAACCCCGGCATCGGCACCGCGCTGGCCAACAGCGACCTGACCTTGATCGCGTCGGATGGGACGACCGAGATCGAGTTCAACGACGACGCCACCGCACCGGCGTCGTGGCTGTCGGCCATCGTCAGCGGCGGGCTCGCGCCGGGGGACTACTACCTGCGCGTGCGCTCGAGTGTGAACTTCGACCCGAACGGCACGGGCACCTACACCCTCGACGTCGTCAGCGCCCAGCTCGGCACCTACGTCGCCGTCGGCGGCGGCCCCGGCATTCCGACCCCGGTCCAGGAAGGGCCCGAGAGCAACGATCCACGCCAACCGGGCGGCGTGGCGACGTCCTC
>JAGQRA010000562.1 GCA_020425885.1 Planctomycetota bacterium
ACCGCAGCCTGCTGCGCCTGCCAAGGCGGTGCAGGCGCCGTCAACCACTCGCAAACGGGACATTCACCCTCGCCTTGCCAGTGCCCAGGGCCTTGCCGCTCCTCCAGATGAATAGTCCGGGCTAGCGATCGAGCCGCCGCGCCGCGCGCAATCCGATGTTGCCCTGGCGATGCGTCAGCAGCGTCGTGTTGCGGTGCGATACCCGGCAGCTCCGCAGCGGTTCGGTCCAGCTGCCGCCGCGGCAGACCCGACGATCGGCGGCTTTGCCGAGCAGGCGGCCGGTGCCGTTCTCGACGCCATCGTCGTAGCTGCCCGGTTCGTCGAGCGTCCATTCCCTGACGTTGCCGATCACCTCGTGCAGTCCGAACGCGTTGGCGCGCAGGGTTCCGATCGGGCAGTGCACGACGTGGCCGTCCTCGAACTCGATCCAGTCGATCACGTCCTTGCGGAAGTACTCGAACTGCCCGGCGGTGCCGTCGGCGATGTTGGCGGCGACAGGCAGGCCGTCATGCGCACGCAACGTCTCACGGTCGTCGCCCGTGAACCAGATCGAATCCGTGCCGCCGCGGGCGCCGTACTCCCATTGCGCTTCGGTCGGCAGCGTCAGTCCCATGCGCGTCATCAGGTGCCAGGCCTGATGCCAGTAGACGTTCTCGACCGGATGCGACAGCGTGACGCGGCCCAGTTCGGGCGGGGCCGGCGGCGACATGCCGGGATGGTGGAGGCTCGGGTTGTCGCCGTCGCCGAGGCGCATCCACTGCGCCTGCGTGATCTCGTGCTTGCCGAGGAAGAACGGCTCGAGCTGCACCGCCACGGGTGGCCCTTCGTTGGCCGCCGCCGCGGGGTCGAAGCGGGCACCGTGCGGGTCGCTGGCCTGGGCTCCGATGACGAACGGGCCACCGGGGAGCAGCACGAGCACGATGGCGCTGCCGTCCTCGAGCATGAGCCGGGCCGAAGCGGGATCCCGCTGCGGCACCGTGCCCGAGCGCAGGAAGGCGAACTCCTCGAGGCCGCTGTCCGGGTCGGGGCCGAGCGGAACGAGTCCGGTCTGCGGCTGCAGGTCGAGGCCGCCGTAGCCGGGTCGGTCGGCGACGCGCTGCCGGCAACGCTGCCATGCCGCCGCGTGGTCGTCGCACGAGAGCTTGCGGACCTGCGCGGCCCAGTCGCGGCCGCGCCGGATGCGGCCGATCCAGCCGCCCTGTGGGTCGTCGAAGCCGCGCGACCTGAGCCAGCCCTCGATTCGCTCCCTGGCGGCGAGCAGGTACTCTGAATCGTCGCCGGCAGGTCCGGCCAGGGCGGCGACCCCATCGTCGACCTCGCGCAGCCAGCGCTCGAGTGCCGGCAGGTTCTCGGGCGTCTCGACCAACGCATCCTCGACCACGGCGCGCCTGAGCTCGTCGGCCTTGACGACGAACAGGACCTGGTCGACGTGCTCTTGTCGCGCCGCCGCCAAGCTCGAGCTGGCCTTCGCTTCGAGCCCCAGCCACAGCGCCGCGAAGGCGCACAGCAGCACGATCGCTGCGGCGGTCACCGGCAGCCGGTGGCGCTGCAGCAGCTTGCGTAGGCGATAGGCGATGGTCGGCGGGCCGGCCAGCACCGGCTCGCGGCGCAGGTAGCGCTCGAGATCGGCGGCGAGTTCGGCCGCCGAGCCGTAGCGGCGATCGGGTTCCTTGGCCATCGCGGCCAGCACGATCCAATCGAGGTCGGTGCGCAATTCGCGACCGAGGGACTCGGTCGTCGTGCCGCATCGTCTCGCGCACTCGGTCGCGGCCGGCGATTGCGTCGTCAGGCGGTGGCTGGGTCGCGGCGGCGACTCGTCGCGGACGACGCGTTCGAACTCACCCCAGGACAACGTCCGCAGCCGCGCCGAGGCGAACGGCAGCTCGCCGGTCAGCAGCTCGTAGAGCATCACGCCGAGCGAGTAGACGTCGGTGCGGGTGTCGATGGCCTGCGGTCGACCCGCGGCCTGCTCGGGCGACATGTACTCGCGGGTGCCGCCGACCTGGCCGTCCGCGGTGACGAGGTCGCCACCGTGGGCCGCGCGGTCGCTGGCCCGGGCGATACCGAAGTCGATGATCTTCGGCACCGGTTCGCCGTCGCGGTCGACGACGAGGACGTTGGCGGGCTTGAGGTCACGGTGGATGACGAGTTTGCGGTGGGCGTGGTCGACGCCGGCGCAGATGCGCTGGAACAGCCGGATGCGGGCCTCGATCGACAGCCGATGCCGATCGCAGAACGTGCCGAGGTCGACGCCGTGCACGAGCTCCATCGCCAGGTAGGGCTCGCCGCGGTCGGTGACACCGGCGCCGTGCACCTTGGCGATGCACTCGTGATCCATGGCGGCGAGCGCCTGGACCTCGAACTCGAAGCGCCGCCGGCTGGTCTCGCCGTGGATGCCGCCGTGCAGCACCTTGAGCGCCACCGGCAGCACGAGATTGTCCTGCGGGAATTCGGCGCGATAGACGACCCCCATGCCGCCCTCGCCGATGCGATCGAGGATCCGATAGGGGCCGACCTGGCCGCCCGGCAGCGAGCCCGCGGCCTGCAGCGCCTGGCGCACGGCCTGCTCGACGCGTCTCGTCTCGGGGCCGTCGGCGTCTGCGGTCATGGCATCGGTGGTCGGTGAGGGTCCGCTCCCGTCGGCCGGAATTCTGGCCGGATGCGTTCGCTTGGCAAGCCGACCGACCATGTTTCTCCTGGAGTATGCTCGCGCCCTGCGAGGACCGATCCATGAGTGACCCCGACAACACTGATCCGGAAGGTGCCGCGCAGGGTGTCGAGCCGTTCGTCGGCGACTTCCTCGCCAGGCACCGCCGTCAATTGCTCGACCATGCCCGCTGGCTGATGCGCGGGCGGCCGCGGCTGCCGGACCCCGAGGACGTGGTCCAGGCCGCGTCGTTGAGTTTCTGCCTCTACATCCGGCGGCAGAATCACGACGTCGTCGACCGCGGCCTGCTGACGTTGGCCCGGCAGTGCGTCGAGACCGCGCTGTCGGACGTGATCAAGTGGCAGGCGGCCAAGAAGCGGGCCGACGAGGGCCGCGCCCGGCAGCTGCCGCCGAGCGAGGTGGCGCCGCCCGTGACGGGGCCCGGTCCGGCGACCGCGGCCGTCAATGCCGAGCGTGTCGGCAACCGCCAGCGCGCCGTGCTCGACGCGATGCAGACCCTCGATCCGCTGGATCGCCGCATCATGGAGCTGCGCCTCGAGGACGACGACTTCTTCACCTTCGCCCGCATCGGCGAGCTGGTCGGCATGCAGCCCGACGCGGTGCGCATGCGCTACCGCCGCGTCATCGATCGGCTGAAGCCGGTGCTGCTGTGCTCGCTCGCCGGCGACAGCGAGATCGAGCGGCTGGCGAACGAGTAGAGGCGGGAGGCGGGTCAGCTGCCGGGCAGCTGCTGCTTGAGGAAGGCCCGGGTCAGCTGCCTGGCAGCTGCTGCTTGAGGAAGGCCATGTCCTCGGCGAACTGCGTCAGCGCGGCGCGCTCGCTCTCCTTGATCTTGACGAACTTCGCCGACACCTTGACCGTGCCGTCGCCGACGTCCTCGACCGCCCCGATCTGGCCGGTGCACTCGAAGAAGCCCTTCTTGATCATCTTGACCTGGAACTTGAGGCTGAGCTCGCTGTCCTTGAAGAACAGCTGCTTGGCCTGATCGGACGTGAGGCCGTCCTTGTCGCCGCTCCAGGTGAAGGTGGCGTGATTGCCGTCGACGTTGGCCATGGTGCCGACCAGCTGCTTGGCCCGCTTGGTGGCGCCGAGCATCTTGTTGCGGACGTCGTCGGGGAAAGTGATCAGCACCTTCTGCTGGTCGACCGGCGCGTCGCCGGCCAGCTCCTTGCGGTTGATGTCCTTGATGATCGCCTTGACCGCCTCGTCCTCGGTGTTGTAGACCGAGATCAGCTTGTCGATGCCGACCTTGCTGATGACGTCGCGCACGAACGGCGAGGGGTGACCGATGACGAGATCTCCGCCCTCGGCCCGGCAGCGCTTGTGGGCCTTGATCATGGCGCCCAGCGCCGTCGAGTTGATGAACTTGACGAGGCGCATCTCGATGATCAGGTGGCTGGTGCCGTGATCGATCTGGCTCTCGACCTCCTCGATGAGGGCCGGGCAGTAGAAGGTGTCGAACTCGCCCTTGAGGGTGAGCACGGCGTAGTCGTCGTGATTGGAAGTATCGATCTTCATGAGAGGGGTGCCGTATCGGTGTGAGCCGAGAGCCCGGATTCTGTCCCGGCGACCCGATTCTTGCAACGCGGATAAGCTGCATCGTGCAAGGCGGTGTGGTGCTGGCTACAGTCGTCGCGATCGATGAAGAAATTCTGGTTCTGGAAGCGCGACGAGGAATCCGGGCCGAGTGTGCCGCGGGCGACCGAACCGGACGAGTCCGGCCTGTGGACCGGCGATTCGGCGGAGGACGCCCGGTCGCTGGATATCCTGCTCGACACGATCGCGGCGGTCTCGGCCAATATCGATCTCGATGGCGTGTTGCGCGACATCGTCGATCGCTCGCTGCAGGTCACACGGGCCGAGCGCGCGATCCTGCTGCTCGGGGACGGTTCCGAGACGCTCAGCGTGCGGGTGGCACAGGACCGTGAAGGGGAGTCGCTGACCGGTGACCTGCAGTGGAGTCGCAGCCTGGTCCGGCGCTGCCTCGAAGGCAACGCCGCGGTGCGATCCGTGGTCCAGTCCGATCAGGAAGCGCTCGAGATCGGCCAATCGGTCTACGACCTCAAGCTCCGGGCCGTGATGTGCGCGCCGATGATCGCCCAGGATCGGGTCGTGGGGGTCATCTATGTCGACTCGAGGGCGATGCGGCGCGAATTCTCGGCCCGCGACCTCGGCCTGTTCGGTGCCATCTCGGCCCAGCTCGCGATCGCGGTCGAGAACGCCCGCCTGCACGCCGATTCGCTGGAGAAGGTCAAGCTGCAGAAGGACATCGAGATCGCGCGTCGCATCCAGCAGCACCTGCTGCCGGCCGTGCCGCGGGTTGCCGGGTTGGACTTCGGGCTGCGTTACGTCGCCGCCGAGCAGGCCTCGGGCGATACCTATGACTTCATGCCGATGCGCGACGGCCGCTTCGCCGTGATGATCGGCGACGTCACCGGTCATGGCGTCGGTTCGGCGCTGCTGACCCACACCGTGCAGGCGGCCCTCGGCAGCTATCTCGAACTGCTCGACGACGGCGGCGACATCGTGACCCGGCTCAATCGTCGGCTGGTGCAGAGCGTCGAGACCGGCAACTTCATGTCGCTGCTGCTGGTCGTCCTCGATCCGGCGGCGAAGACGATGCGCTACGTCAACGCCGGTCATCCCGGCCTGCTGCACTGCACCGCCGCGGGGGTCCGGGTACACGAGCGCACCGGCATGGTCCTCGGCGTCGTCGACGATCAGGTCTACGAGCTGAGTCCGGAGATCGAACTGCGGGCCGGCGACCTGCTGTTCCTGCATACCGACGGCATCGACGAGGCGATGTCGCCGCAGCGCGAGCCGTTCGGCACTGAGCGGCTGCACGAGGTCCTGCACCGACTGCGCGCCGGCTCGGCCGAGTCGGTGCTCGCCGGCATCGATGAGGCGGTGCGCAAGCACACGGGCGGCGCCGCGGTCGAGGACGATTCGACGATGATCGCCGTCAAACTGCCAGAATGAAGCCATCCCCGCTCAATCCCACCCTGATCGGTGCGGTCGTCCTCGTGCTCGGTATCTGCGGCTGGTTCGGTTACCAGTGGTTCGCGGCCCAGAAGGCCATGGCCGCCGAACGCGACCGGATCCTGCTCGGCATCGCGGTCGAGCTGAGACGGTCCCCGCTCGATACCGCCGAGCTGTCGCGCCTGATGGCCGCCATCAAGAAGCTCGAGGATCACGCCACGGCTCCGGACCTGCTCGCCGCCCAGGCCCGGGTCGAACTCGCGCGTGGCCGCCCGGAACGCGCCGGCGACCTGTTCCTCAAGGTGGCTGCCAGACCGGGCGCGGCCGCCGAGGACCAGGGGCTGGCGGCGGAGATCCTGCTGCGGCAGCATGCCAGTGGCCTGTCCGACCGCAGCGCGGCGGTCGCCATGCTCGAGGAGGTCATGACCTACTCCGGCAATGCCTACGCGGCCAGCGAGGACGATGCCGACCTGATGCGCAGCTGGCTCGCCGCCCTGCGCCTTGCCGACAAGGACCGCAGCAAGGAGTTTGCCGATCGCATCCTCGACCGGCATCCGGGCTCGCCGGCGGCCGCTTTCGTCGGCGTGGTGCGCGCGTTCTCGACCGCGATGCCGCCAGGCGAACTCGACGCCGTGCGCGAGCGGTTCGAGCCGGTCCCGCCCGAGCTCGATGCCATGGCCGCGGTGGTTGCGCTGCAGGCCGGCAACGTCAAGGAGGCGTTGCGCCTGGCCGAGCCGCTGCTCACCGCCGCTGCCGGCATCGTCGACGCGCGGGTGACGTGCCTGGCCGTGTTCCACGCCTGCGCGCTCGGCAGCGCCGCGGGCAGCGACGAC
>JAGQRA010000563.1 GCA_020425885.1 Planctomycetota bacterium
ATCGAACTGCCGCGGCGGCTCGCAATCCCCAAGGCCCTCCAGGCCGCCGTCGTGTAGTGCCAACCAAATGACCTAAGTCGTTGGTTTCCAGTCCGACCTGCCCAGCTACTGCGGAAGTTGGGCTAGCGGAGATCGAGCACCGCGTCTGGCGAAACCCGGCCCGGGCCTGCGTCGCCGTCGCCGCGATGCGTTCAGCCGCCGAACATCTGGGTCCACTTGTCTCCGCACTGGCCGAGGCCGGTGCGGGCATGGCCGCCGAGCATGTTCTTGTGATGGCCGGGGCTGTACCACCAGGCCTGGATCGCGCCCGAGCCCGTGCTCTGGCCGGCGGCGATGTTCTCGGCGCCGGCGCTGGTGCCGAAGCGCGCGGCGCGTTCGCCCGGAGTGCGCTTGCCATCGACCGGGGAGGTGTGGCTGAAGAAGCCTAGCCGATCCATGTCCGAGCTGTGGTCGCGCGCCGCGTCGCCGAGCTTCGGGTCGATGCGCAGCGTCCCCAGACCCAGCGCGATCCGGATCTCGTTGAGCGCCAGCGTGCCGAGGAACTCCTCGGCCGCCGTGGAGTCGCGCAGGTCCTCGTTGGCGGCGAGGGTCCTGTGATCGTGCGCCGACATCGGCAGGGCCATCAGACACACCGCTGCGAGGTCCTCTTCGGCGATGTCGTAGGGGGGCGGGTCAGGCGGAGGTTTGTGCTTCTCGACATGGCGCTTGCCGGTCGGATCGTCGCCGAGTCCGAGCCCGCGCCTGGTGTCGAGATAGAGATCGAACCAACCTTGGAGCGTGTCGCGTTGCTCGGCCATTTCGTCGAGCGCGATGGTGAGCTCGTCGTCGGCGGCGAGGAGGTCGTCGGGAGCGACGAGGACCAGTTCGCGCAGGCGCTGCAGCAGCGGATCGAGGTCGCTGTGAATGCGTTGCTTGCTCAGGTCGGGTGCCCTGGTGATCTGCGCCGCCTGATCCTGGAGCAGCTTGACCTCGGCGGCGCCGCCCTTGCCGAGCTGTTCGCGCTGCACCTGCGGAACGAGGTCCGCGGCCCGTCGCCGGAACTTGTCGCGGGCCTTCTGCGCCTGCTGCAGCGCGTCCTGATATCGGCGGGTGATGAGCTCGAACAGCTGGATGCGATCCGCGATCTTGCGGTCGGCGAGCTCGTAGGCGACGTCACGCGCGGTGTCGAGCGAGGTCTGCGTCGATTGCAGGCGCGACAACAGGGTCGACGATGGAATCTGGCCTGGCGAAGGTACGGGTGTGCCACCCTGGGCGCCGATCGCGACGGCGAGAAAGGCCTGGACCAGGGCGAACGACGAACTCCTCGGCATCGCAGCGGACTCTACTTGCGCGGGGCCGGTGGTTCCCAGCGTTGGTTCTTGTTGAGCCAGTGCTGCCAGTCGAGGAAGTTCGTCATCGTCTGACCGGTGAGACGGGTCAGGGTCTTGCGCCACCGGGTCTCGATGGCGCGCAACGTCTTGCGCGCGTTCTCGGGGCCGAAGTCGACCGGCGCGTTGGGATCGTTCGACGTCGCCTCGGTCGCCTTGCTGTGCAGCGCGCCCCATTCGCGGATCATGCTCTTCACGACCTCGCGGCGCGGCTTGATGTCGAGCTCGGTGAACTCGCCGAGCGCGGAGCCGGCCGCGGCGCGCAGCTCGTCGTGCGGCGATCGCACCGCCTGTTCGAGCAGCCAGTCGACCTGTTTGTCGTCTTTGGTGCGGCCGAGCGCCTCGATCAGGTGGGCCTGCAACGGCACGTTGTCGGCGATGCGCTTCTCGGCCAGGGCGCGGGCCAGGAACTTGCTGCCATCCTTGTCGAGTCTGCCCAACGCAGTGCCGGCTTCGCGGTAGACATGGTCCTCGCCGGGCGGCCGCACCTTGCCGGTGCGAAAGACGTCGCCGAGGGCCTTGGCGAGTCCGGTCCGGTCCTTCGGATTGAGCTTCTCTGGCTCCCGGACCAGGCTCTGGATCAGTCCGACCGCCCGCAGGTCCTCGGCCATCTTCTTGTCGCCGACCATCGACTTGAGTTCCTTGAGCCGGGCCGGCAGCGTCGGGTCGACGGGCGGCTCCGGATCCTGGGCCAGCACCACGCCAACAGCGAGAAGCGCGCAACCGGCGCGCAGGGCGAACGTCACCATGGCGGCACGATACCGTCGGCGGTCGCGGTTTGCCTGGAATGCGATCGGGTCGTGGACTCCCGGCCTGCCATCCGATACCACTCCCGGCCAAAACTCCTCGAATCGCACCCATGCAGCGCATCTTGATCACGGGTGGAGCCGGCTTCATCGGTTCCTCGCTGAGCCAGTCCCTGCTGGCGGATGGGGTCCATGTACGGGTGCTCGACAACCTCGATCCGTTCTACGACGTCGCCGCCAAGCGGCGCAATCTCGAGCAGCTCGCGGCCGCCGGCGGCGACCGCTTCGAGTTCGTCGAGGGCGACATCCGCGACGCCGCGGCCTGCGTCCGTGCCGTGGCCGACGTGGACGTCATCGTCCACCTTGCGGCGCTGGCCGGGGTGCGGCCGTCGATCGTGGAGCCGGTGCGCTACATGGACGTCAACGTCTGTGGCACGCAGGTGCTGCTGTCGGCGATCGAGAGCCCCGAGACCGTGTTCGTGTTCGGCAGCAGCTCGTCGGTCTACGGCGGCAACGAGAAGACCCCGTTCGCCGAGAGCGATGCCGTCGACTGGCCGGTGTCGCCCTACGCCGCCAGCAAGAAGGCCGGCGAGGTGCAGTGTCATGCCTGGCACCACCTGCACCGCAATCCGGTGACCTGCCTCAGGTTCTTCACCGTCTACGGCCCGCGGCAGCGGCCCGAGATGGCGATCCACAAGTTCGCCCGCGCGATCACCGACGGCACCGAGATCCCGTTCTTCGGCGACGGCAGCTCGGCCCGCGACTACACCTATGTCGACGACATCGTCGCCGGGGTCCGGGCGGCGATGGCGCGGGCGTCCGGCTACTCGATCTACAACCTCGGCGGTTCGGCGCTGACGACGCTGCGCGAACTGGTCGAGATGCTCGAACGCGCGCTCGATCGGCCGGCGCGATTGCGGCGGCTGCCGGATCAGCCCGGCGACGTGCCGATCACCTATGCCGACATCGGCCTGGCGAAGAGAGAACTCGGCTATGCCCCGGAGACCCCGATCGCGGCCGGCATCGAGAAGTTCTGTGCCTGGTACCTGCGGGAGAAGGCGGCGGGGACGGTGTCGTGAGCGGTCGCGTTCTGATCACCGGCGGTGCCGGCTTCATCGGCTCGCACCTCGTCGAACGTCTCTGTCGCGACGGTCGTGCGGTCGTCGTGCTCGACGACCTCAGCACCGGGCGGCGCGAGAACCTGACCGGGCTCGAACAGGAAGGCTGCCGTTTCGAGTTCGTCGAGGGCTCGATCACCGACGCCGCCACTGTGGCGCGGGCGATGCAGGGCGTCGACGGGGTGATCCACCTCGCGGCGCTGCCATCGGTCGCGCGCTCGGTCGAGCGACCGCTCGACTCGCACCTGGCCTGCGCCACCGGCACGATCACCGTGCTCGATGCCGCGCGCCGGAACCGCGCCCGCGTCGTCTACGCTGGCAGCAGTTCGGCCTATGGCAACCAGCAGGCCGAGTACAAGCAGGAAGACCTGCGCGAGGACCCGCTGTCGCCGTACGCAGCTGCCAAGCTCGGCGGCGAGCTCTATTGTCGCGCCTTCGCGCGGGTCTACGGGTTGCCGGTCGTGGTGACGCGCTTCTTCAACGTCTTTGGCCCGCGACAGCCTGCCGACAGCCCGTATTCGGGAGTCGTCGCCGCGTTCTGCCGGGCCCTGCTGCGCGGTGAGGCACCGCGCATCGACGGCGATGGCGGGCAGTCGCGGGACTTCACCTACGTCGGCGACGTCACGGCCGGGGTCGTCCGCTGCCTCGACGCCGGGACCGAAGGCTGCGTCACGATCAACCTGGCGTACGGCCAGGCGACGACCGTGCAGGACCTCTACACCCAGCTCGCGGCGTTCGCCGGCGAGGTCCGGGATCTGCCGGCGCCACGGCCGCCGCAGCATGCACCGCCGCGGACCGGAGACGTGCGACATTCGCTGGCCGATACCGCGCGCGCCAGGGAGGTCTTCGGCATCGTGCCCGAGATCGGCTTCCGCGAGGGCCTGCGCAGAACATTCGATTGGTACCGGACCACGTTCGGACGGAGTATCACCCAATGAAAGGTGTCGTACTTGCCGGCGGCCTCGGCAGCCGCCTCTATCCGCTGACGAAGATCACCAACAAGCACCTGCTGCCGGTCTTCGACAAGCCGATGATCTACTACCCGATCCAGTGCCTGGTGAACGCCGGCATCACGGACATCCTGATCGTCACCGGCGGCAACTCGGCGGGGGACTTCCTGCAGCTGCTGCGCAACGGGTCGGATTTCGGCCTGCAACGGCTGCACTATGCCTACCAGGAAGGCGAGGGCGGCATCGCCGACGCGCTGAAGCTGGCGGAGTCGTTCGCCGATGGCGAGCCGATCTGCGTCGTGCTCGGCGACAACATCATCGAGAGCAACATCAGAAAGGCGGTGGACGACTTCAAGGCCCAGGTCGCCGGCCCCTCGGGCGGAGCCAAGATCCTGCTCAAGGAGGTGCACGATCCGGAGCGCTTCGGCGTCGCCACGATCAAGGACGACAAGGTGCAGAAGATCGTCGAGAAGCCGGCGCAGCCGGAGTCCAACCTGGCGGTGATCGGCATCTATCTCTACGACGCCGAGGTGTTCGAGATCTGCAAGACGCTCAAGCCGTCGAACCGCGGCGAACTCGAGATCACCGACGTCAACAACGAGTACGTGCGCCGTGGCAATCTGACCTGCGAGGTGCTTTCGGGCTGGTGGACGGACGCCGGCACCTTCGAGTCGCTGCACCGCGCCGCGAGCCTGGTGCAGAAGGCCGGTGCCAACCGGATGGATCTCTGAGGGCGGCCAGACCATGGATCAGCTCGACTACCTGGTGACCGGAGCGCTCGGCCAGCTCGGTCGCATCGTGACCGCGCTCGCCGGTGAGCGCGGCCGGCGGGCGTTCGGCGTCGATTTCGCCGAGATGCCGCTCGAGCAGCGATCGTCGATCATGTCGGTGATGCTGACGCATCGGCCGCGGTTCGTCATCCATTGCGGCGCGATGACCAACGTCGACGGCTGCGAACGCGAGCCGCTCGACGCCTACCGCATCAACGGGCTGGCGACGGCGTGGCTGGCCGAGGCCGCGGCCGCGGTCGGCGCCGGCATGCTCTACGTCAGTACCGACTTCGTCTTCGACGGCGCCCAGCAGGGTGTGCCCTACGCGGTCGATGCCCCGCCGGCGCCGCTGTCGGTCTACGGCGCCAGCAAGCGGCTCGGCGAGGAGGCCGTGCTGGCCCATGGCCGCGCCGACTTCTACGTCACCCGCACCAGCTGGGTCTACGGACCCGGCGGCCGTAACTTCCCGCGCGCGATCCTCGAGCGCGCCCGTGCCGGGCAACCGCTCAAGGTGGTCACCGATCAGGTCGGCCGGCCGACGCTGACCTGCGATCTGGCCGCGGCCATGCTCGACCTCGTCGAGTCCGGCGCCCCGGGCGGCATCTATCACGCCGCCAACGAGGGCTTCTGCTCCTGGCATCGGTTCGCCGTCGACGTCCTGCAGGCGGCCGGACTCGGCGACGTCGAGGTCGGCGAGCAGCTCGCGGCCGATCTCGATCGCGCCGCGCCGCGGCCGTCGTGGTCGGTGCTCGACACGACGCGATTGCGCGAGGTGCGCGGCTTGGCCATGCCGCACTACACGGCGGCGATCGCGCGCTACCTCGAACTCGAAGACGAGCTGACCGCCGCGGCGGGCGATGGCCCGGGCCCTGACCCGGGGTGTGATCCGGGCGGCAACCCTGGCAGAGGAAAGGACTACTCGTGAGCAAGATCCTGGTCACCGGCGGCGCCGGCTTCATCGGCTC
>JAGQRA010000564.1 GCA_020425885.1 Planctomycetota bacterium
CGAGCAATGCAGATCGCAGTTCGCGGGTGCCGGTCGGGGCCATCGAGTCGCCGAGGGCGGCTGCCGCCCCGAGGCCGAGGACGTAGGCGCGGTCGTCGACCGGAACCGAGACCGGGCGGTGAAGGGCCGCGGCGCAGGCGTCGGCATCGAGGCTGCTCAGGGCGCGGCACGGCACCGGCCGGACCTCGTAGAGCGCGCACGATCCGTCGCGGAGCAGGGGGCAGGGCAGGCCGGCAAGGGCATCCCAGTCGAGTCCTGCGCTCGAACGCGCCGCCGCCAGCACCGCCTGCATCAGGCCCGGCCGCGAGCCGAGCGCGGCGCCGAGAGCTCGGGCCTCGGCGAACGTGACGCCGACGGGCAGGTGGCAGCAGTGGGAACAGCCGCGGTCGCACGCCGCCAGGTGGCGGTGTGGAAGCGCGGCCAGCAAGGCGTCGACCGTGGCATGGACGCCTGTGGCCAACGCGGCCGGATCGCTCGACGTCGTCGCGGCGATGGCTCGTTGCGCCGACTCGAGGCCGCGGTAGTAGTCCGATTGGCTCATTCCGGGATCAAGCCACTAAGGGAAAACGCCGATCCTGTTGTCGCATGCTTCAAGACCACAGACGAGATCGAAGGGCAGTCAACGCGGTTTGTCGAGTGCTGCTGATCGAGGACGACGACGTCGACTTCATTGCCCTGCATCGCCTCATCGATGGGCGCGGGTTCCAGGTCGAGCTGCAGCGCGCTCGCAATGCCAGCGAGGCGCTCGAGGTGCTGCGCCTGCAGCAGGAGGACGGGCGCGACGGCCGGCAGGTGATCGTGCTCGACCTCAACATGCCTGGGGCCGGTGGCATCGAGTTCCTGGCGCAGGTGCGCGCCGATTCGGCCCTGAGCGGATTGGTCGTCTTCGCCTACACCTCGTCCGAGTCGCCGACGGACATCCAGGCCGCCTATGCCCATCACGTCGCCGGCTACATCGTCAAGGGCAGCGCCGACTCGGCGACGAAGCTGGTCGATGTGCTCGAGGCCTACATCACCAACGTGACGCTGCCGCTGCGTTGAATTGGCGATCGTACCGGAATCGTAATCGCAGCAGGGAGAGCCAGCGAACGCCGCGCGACCGGCAATCATTGCGCCTCCATGAAACGACTCCTCCTTGCTTCTCTCCTCCTCGGGACCGTGGCAAACGCCCAGACCTACAACGTCACCGAGCGCGGCCCGACCTGCGGCGCCGACATGTCGGCCCGCCTCGTGACCACGACCCGCGGCCCGGTGTTGGGGCTGGCACTCGCCAGTCGACTGACCAATTCGTTTGCCGTGGTCGCGATCGGCAGTGCGGCGCCGTCACCTCACCAGCTCCCCGGCGGCCGTTGTCAGCTCTACGTGCAGCCGCGGGCGACGATTCTCGGCAGCACTGATGCCAACGGTCACGCCCGCTTCGCCTTCCGCGTGCCGCCGGTGTTGCCGATCGACATCCTGTTCCAGGGCGTCGTCCTCGACGTCTCCCCGGCCGGACGCCACGCCGTGTCGAGTGATGTGATCCAACTTCGCGGGCGCTGATCGTCGCCTGGCAACCGCGACCACACCGCGTCCGGAGTCGGAGCCCGCACGTGGTCCGGGCAGGTCGGGGCAGGCGCTGTGCCTCTGTCCGCAGTATCGTGCGGCGGATGTCTGTCCGGTTGTCGCGCGTCTCTGCCCTCGTTGCCCTCCTCTGCTGCGGCGGTGTGCTGTCGGCGCAGGATGACGAGTACGGCTTCCTGCTCGAAGGAGCGCAGCGCAAGCTGCTGGCCGGTGAACTGAGTTCGGCCGAGTCCTTGTTGGAGGAGATCGTCGCGGCTGTCGAGGAGGAGCCCGAGAGCAGTCGGCCGCCGGCAGACCTGGTGCTGACGGCGCGCATGCTGTTCGGCGAGATCCGGTCGCGTCGAGGCGAATACGAGGAAGCCCTCGAGCTGCTGTCCGGGCTCGGGGCCGAGTTCCTGGCCGGGCGGCAGCCGCGGCTGTTGCGGGCGCGGATCCTCGGCAGGGTCGGCCGGCATGCCGAAGCCGGCGCCTTGCTGCAGTCGTTGCTCGAGGTCGACGACGGCGATCGCGAAGCCCGCCACGAACTCGGTGAATCGTGCTGGCGCGACGGTCGTCGTGCCGAGGCGATGGGCCACTGGCAGGCGAATGCCGAGGCGGCCCGACCCGATGATGCCCTGCAGCTCGCCTTCGTCGGTCGCTCGATGTGGCGCCTCGGCGGCCGTGCCAACCTCGAGCGGGCCAGCGGGCTGCTGGTCGAGAGCATGAAGCGCGATGACGGGCGGCCCGAGGCGCGGACGACGTACGGCATCCTCAAGTTCGAGGCCTACGGCGAAGCCCAGGGATTCCCCAGCGGTGAGAAGGACCTGGAGAAGGTGCTCGAGAAGCACGGCGATTACGAACCGGCATTGCTCGCCATGTACCGGCTGCGCAGCGCCAACGGCATTCTCGATCGCGGCAAGACCGAGGGCTATCTGCAGCGGGCCTTGGCGCAGAATCCGAACTGTGTCGAAGCGCTGATGCAGCGGGGCAGCAATATCCTCGATGACCGGCGGTTCGACGATGCGGCCGAGTGGCTCGATCGGGCGCTGACGATCGACGCGACCGACCGCGAGGTGCTCGCCCACCGCGCGGTTGCGGCCTGGTTGCTCGACGATCAGGACGGCTACGTGAGCTTCCGCGCGCGCGCGCTGGCCGGCGATCAGAACTGGGCGGAGGTCGACCGCATCCATGGCGACCACCTGGTCTCGCTCTACCGCTTCGGCGACGCGGTGCCGTTCTACGCGGCCGCGTTGGCGGCCGACGCCGAGCACATCCCGTCGCTGCACGGCATGGCGCGCGCGCTGATCTACACCGGGGACGGCATCGGCGCCCTCGAGTTGCTCGAGCGTGCCAAGAAGCTGGCCGGCGGGATCAACGACCCGTGGCGCAACAACGCGATGGCGGCGCAGGAGCTGCTCGACCGCGACTACACGACGATCGAGAGCGGACCCTTCCGCCTGACGATGCATCGCGACGATGCCGAGTTGCTCGGCACCTACCTGATGCCGATGTACCTCGAGGCGGCGGAGACGCTCGGCGCCAAGTACGGGATGAGGCCGAAGGAGCCGATCACGGTCGAGGTGTTCCACACCTGGGACGACTTCTCGGTGCGCACCACGGGCTTCCGCGGCTTCACCGCGTTGGGGGCCTGCTTCGGGCCATTCATCACGCTCGTCAGCCCCGGCGACAACGACGTCCGGCGTCAGGAGTTCATGTGGGAAGCCACGGTGTGGCACGAGTTCACCCACGTGCTGACGCTGGGGCTGAGCCGGCACCGGGTGCCGCGGTGGCTCACCGAGGGTTTCTCGGTCTACGAGGAGAAGGTTCGCGACCGGACCTGGGAACGCGGCATGGATCGCGAGCTGTTCGATGCCCTGCACAACCGGGACCTGCCGCCGCTGCGGCTGCTCAACCGCCTGTTCCGCGGATCGCGCATCCTGTTCGGCTACTATCAAGGCGGACTCACGGTCGAACTGATCGTGAGGAAGCACGGTTTCGACAAGGCCGTCGAGCTGGTGCGCGCGTTCGGCGACGACCTGGGGCTCGAGGCGGCGTGTCAGCGCGCGCTCGGCATGTCATCACGCGAGCTCGATACCCAGGTGCTCGACTTCGTCGAGCACGAGAAGCTGCGCGGCATGCGGCTGGTGCCGCGGTACGACGAGCACTCGATCCAGCGGATGCTGGTGGATGCACGGCGCGACCGCGGCGATCTCGACGCGCGGATCGGCCTGGCCTGGGCGTTCCTGCAGCACGACAATCCGGTCGACGCCGGGCGTTGGCTGGCCGAGGTGATGCGCGTCGATCCGCAGTACGGTCCGGCCATGCTGGTCCGGGCCGAGATGCTGGCGCGTCGCAAGGAGGCGGCCGCCGCCATCGAGCAGTGGCGGGCCGGCTTCGCGGCGGGGGCCGAGGACTTCGATTCGAGGATCCGCTGCGGTCAGGCGATGCTCGCGACCGGCGACGAATCCGGAGCCGAGGATCAGTGGCAGCGTGCCAAGGCGTGCTGGCCGGCCTGTACCGAGCAGGAGAACGCGCCAGAGCTGCTGCTGGCGCGGCTCTATCGTGACCAGGGGGATCGCATCCGGGCCCAGATGGAGATGAAGTCCTACTGTCGGCGGACCGCGCGCGCGTTCACGCCGCGCATGACCCTGGCGCAGTTCGAGCGCGAGGAAGGCCACCGCCAGGAGGAAGCCCGATACCTCGAGGAGTGCAATCGCATCGATCCTTTCCACCGCAGCCTGCACGTCCAGCTCGGCGAGGCCTACGAGGCGCTGGACAAGCCGGCGTTGGCGGCGCGGGAATTCGAGATGGCGGCCGCGGTCCCACCGCAGCTCGATCGGCGCTACCTCGCGCGCGACATGACGGCGCCCGCCGCCGATGATCCGGCCGAACTCGAGGAGCGCGGTGACCTCTGGCTGCGGGCCGCGAAGCTGCGCCACCGACTCGGCGACGACGAGAAGGCCGCCGGGCTGTTGGCGCGCATCCTGCAATCGGCTCCACGGAGTTCGGCGGCGGACGATGTCGAGGCGCTGCGACGCGAGTGGCACAAGTAGCACGCGGGAAACCGGGCGGGCAAGGGGTCGAAGTCCGGTGCGCCGATGCGGTGATCGGAGTCGACGGATTCGGGCGCGACTTGATGCGAGCTCTCCGCTAACTTGCGTGGTCCCGACATGCTGTCCGTATTGCTCGAGAGCTGGAATCGCGTGCAGACGAGTCTGCGCGACCGCGCCGGCGAGGCGGCTCACGGCGAATGGCTGGGCAAGCTGACGCCGATCTCGATCGAGCGCGGCACGGTCTATCTCGAGGCCGAGACCCGGTTCGCCGCCGATCGCGTGCGCGCGCTCTACCGGCCGTTGCTGCAGGAGGTCCTGTCGGCGGAGATCGGCACCCAGGTCCTCGTCGAGCTGCAGGCCGGTGACTCGGGGCGGTTCGATCAGATCGACGTCGGCCCGCAGCGTCCGATCGTCGACGACAGCAATCGCCTGGCCTGGCTCGTGCTGCAGAACCTGCGCAGCGGCAAGGCCCTGCCTTCCCAGCTGTTCTTCTTCCATGGCCAGAGCGGCGTCGGCAAGACCTTCCTGTTGCGGTGGTGGCGCGAGCAGAGTGAGGCGCCGTTGCAGTGGTTCGACCTGCCGGGTTTGCTGAAGGCCTTCCAGGCCGCGCATCAGGAGAAGCGCGTAGCCGGCCTCGAGGACGAACTCGCGCAGCGTCGCGCGCTCGTGCTCGACGAGATCCACCGCATCGCCGGCAAGCCGAAGCTGCAGCAGTTCCTGATCCGCGTGCTCGAACGTCGCCAGGAGCTGCCGGTGGTGACGGTGATGGCGTCGCGGTGGCATCCGCATGACATCCGCGACCTCGCCGCCGAACTGACGACACGCTTCCTCGCCGGCTTCGTCGCCCAGATCGATCGGCCCGGGCCGCTCGGGCGGCTGCGCTACCTGCGCGCGCTGGAAGGGGCGCCCTCGCGCAACGGCCGCGCCGGCGCGGTCGAGGCCCTGGCGCGGCAATGCGAGGGCACCTATCCCGAGGTTCGCGCCGCCTGGGCGCGGACCAGGCCGGGCAAGCTCGCGCCGCGTTATCTCGAGCTGATCGACCCGGGGCGCGTGTTCGCCCGC
>JAGQRA010000565.1 GCA_020425885.1 Planctomycetota bacterium
AACCGCCCCGACGTCAAGATCATCACCGCCGAGGACCCGGTCGAGTTCAACATCCGCGGCATCAACCAGTGCCAGGTGCGGGCACCGATCGGGCTCACGTTCGCGCGCATCCTGCGCGCCATGCTGCGGCAGGCGCCGAACGTCGTGCTGGTCGGCGAGATCCGCGACCGCGAGACCGCCGAGATCGCGGTGCAGGCGGCGCTGACCGGTCACCTCGTGTTCTCGACGCTGCACACCAACGATTCGGTGTCGGCGCTGACGCGGTTGATCGACATGGGCGTGAAGCCGTTCCTCGTCGCCGCCTCGGTGCAGGCGGTTCTGGCCCAGCGCCTGGTCCGCGTGCTGTGCCCGTCGTGCCGGCAGCCGACCGATCCGCAGGCCACCGATCTGCGCAGCATCGGCATCGACCCGGGTTCGGCGGCGGAGACGACGTTCTACCGCGCCGAGGGCTGCCCCGAGTGCAAGCATTCGGGCTACCGCGGGCGCCTCGGCATCTACGAGCTGCTGCAGATGGATCGCACCATGCGCGAGATGACCTTCCGCGGCGAGCCGGCGGTGCGGCTGCGCGACTACGCCAGGCAGTCCGGCGGCATGTCGACGCTGGTGCAGGACGGGGCCCGCAAGGTCCTGGCCGGCAGCACGACGACGAGCGAGTTGCTGCGCGTGGTCGCCGCCGTCTGATTCCGAACGACAACCTGACAGGACCGAACACGATGGACATCTTCGCATTGATGGCGGCGACGCACGAACGCGGCGCGTCGGACCTGCATCTGTCGGTCGGGCGACGACCGGTGCTGCGGATCTCGGGCGGCCTGGTCGAGATCGGTGACAAGGTGCTCGAGCCGGCCGACACCGAGGCGATGGCGAAGGCGATCCTGCCCGAACGCAACCTCGAGGAACTCGAGCGCACCGGCTCGACGGACTTCGGCTATGCCTTCGAGGACAAGTGCCGGTTCCGCGTCAGCGTGCTGACGCAGAAGGGCTCGCGCGGGGTCGTCATGCGCCAGATCCCGCAGCAGCTGCTGTCGTTCGACCAGATCGGCCTGCCCGATTCGGTGCGCTCGCTGCTGAACCTGCACCGCGGTCTGGTGCTGGTCACGGGGCCGACCGGATCGGGCAAGACGACGACGCTGGCGACGATGCTCGATTGGGTCAATCACAACCGCGACGTCCACATCATCACCATCGAGGACCCGGTCGAGTACTACCACACCCACGGCAAGTCGCAGGTGACGCAACGCGAGGTCGGCACCGACGTGACCTCGTTCGCCGAGGCGATGCGCCGGGCGCTGCGTCAGGACCCCGACGTCATCCTGCTCGGCGAGATGCGCGACCTCGAGACCACCTCGGCGGCGATCACCGCGGCCGAGACCGGCCACCTCGTGTTCGGCACGCTGCACACGACCGGCGCGGCGCGGACCGTCGATCGCATCATCGATCAGTATCCGCGCGAGCAGCAGGAACAGATCCGGTCGCAGCTGTCGGTGGCCCTGGTCGCCGTCATCTCGCAGATCCTGGTGCCGGCGGCCGACGGCGGCCGCGTCGCCGCGTTCGAGGTGATGATCACCAACCCGGCGATCGAGAATCACATCAGGAAGTGCGAGACCTTCAAGATCCCGTCGGTGATCCAGACCAGCCGTCGCCAGGGCATGCAGCTGATGGACGACCATCTGCTCGAGCTGTGGCGCGAGGGCCGCATCACCAAGGAGACCGCGCTCGAGCGCGGCTTCGATCAGAAGGCGATGCTCGTGCGCATGGGCGGCGGAGCACCGGAGTAGGCGATGGCGGCGCGACGACTGCTCGGCCAGATCCTGAAGGAGTTCGGCCTGATCCACGAGGGCAACGTGCAGGAGGCGTTGCAGGTCCAGCGCGACAACGGTGGCCGCATCGGCGAGGTGCTGGTCGAGCTGAAGTACGTCGAGCCGGCCGATGTCGCGCGGGCTCTCGGCGAGCAGGCCGGTCTCGGCTACATCGATCTCGCCGCGACCTCGCCGCAGCAGGAGGCCATCGCCAAGGTCGATCTCGGCACCGCCCGCGCGTTCGGCATCCTGCCGGTGCGGCTGGCCGGCGGCACGCTGACGGTGGCGATCGCCGATCCGGCCAACGTCGCCGTGCTGGCTGATCTCGGCTTCACCACCGGCTGCGAGGTCGAAGGCGTCGTCGCCGACGCCGACAAGATCGCCGCCGGCCTCGACAAGTACTACCGCGAGGAGGTCGGCCAGAGCAAGGAGCGGATGCAGGCGCTGGTGCGCGAGCTGCAACAGCAGGGCGCCAAGTTCGATCTCGAGGACAAGGCGGCCATGGCCTCGGCGGCGCCGGTCGTCAAGCTGCTCAACTACATCCTCTACCAGGCGATCCGCGACCAGGCCTCGGACGTCCACCTCGAACCGTTCGAGAACGACTTCAAGATCCGCTACCGCGTCGACGGCTCGCTGTTCGAACTCGAGGCGCCGCCGCCGCACCTGGCCGAGGCGCTGATCGCGCGCGTCAAGGTCATGGCCGACCTCGACATCGCCGAGACCCGGTTGCCGCAGGACGGCCGCATCGAGCTGACCGTCGGCGGCCGCTCGGTCGACCTGCGGGTGTCGACGTTGCCGACGATGTTCGGCGAGTCGACCGTGATGCGCGTGCTCGACCGTTCGGTGGTGTCGCTCGACCTCGACAACCTCGGCCTGCTGCCGGCGGTCAAGGAGCGGCTGCGTCACTACACCGACCTGCCGCACGGCATCATGCTGG
>JAGQRA010000566.1 GCA_020425885.1 Planctomycetota bacterium
CTCGATGGCGACGTGCTCAACGTCGGTCCCGCCCTGGTCCGGCTGCGTCTCCTGGCCGAGGCCGGCAAGGAAGATGTCCGGGAGATCGATCCCGCCACGCTGGCGCCGGGCTCGCCGATCGGCAATTGGTACCAGACGCTGATGGAGATGGCCGACCATCTCGAGGGGCTGAAGAGTCCGGCCCAGATGGTCGAGGCCGCGACGGCGGCGATCCTGCGCGCGACCGGGGCCGACCGCGTGCATGTCGTACTCGACCTCGACGAAGGGGCGCAGTCGTTCTTCGCCAGTCGCAGCGGTGACCACCAGCCGTTCCGGGTCAGCCGTTCGCTCGTCGACCAGGTGCGCGAGTCGGGGCGCGTCGTGCACGTGCCGATCGCCGAATCGGACCCGGTGGCGCGCACGTTCCACAGCGTGCGCAGCGAGGGTATCTCGGCCGCGGTGGCGCTGCCGGTGCGGGCGCTCGGCAAGACGCTCGGCATCCTGTACGCGGACTGCACGCGCGACGGCGCGGTGTTGTCGGCCGACGATCTGCAGCGGATGGCGTTCTGCAGCCGCATCCTGGCCTCGTCGCTCGGCAACCGCGTGCTGGTCCACAGCCTGCTCGATCGCGTCGGCGACAGAAAGGCCGCGCCGCATTGGGCACTCGTGAGCCGCAGCCCGGCCTGCGAGGAGCTGGTGCAACGCGTCAAGCTCTATGCGCCGGCCGACTACACCGTGCTGATCCGCGGCGAGACCGGCGTCGGCAAGGAGGTGATCGCCAAGGCGCTGCACGATCTGTCGCGCCGCAGCAAGGGGCCGTTCGTGCCGGTCAACTGCGCCGCGATCCCCGAGCAGCTCATGGAGAGCATGCTGTTCGGCCACGAGAAGGGCTCGTTCACCGGGGCGATGCAGGCGCGTCGCGGTCACTTCGAGGAGGCGCACGGCGGCACGATCTTCCTCGACGAGATCGGCGACATGGCGCACGAGCTGCAGGCCAAGATCCTGCGCGTGCTGCAGGATCGCACCGTGACCCGGATCGGCGGTCAGCGCCAGGTCCGGGTCGACGTCCGCATCGTCGCGGCCACGCACCAGGATCTCGAGCGCATGGTCGGCGAGGGTCGGTTCCGCCAGGATCTCTACTACCGCCTGCGCGAACTCGAGATCACGTTGCCGCCGCTGCGCGAGCGCCCCGAGGACATCGAGATGCTGTGCGGTCGTTTCCTCGGCGAGGCGGCGGAGGAACTCGGCTACGACGAGGTGCCGACGCTGGCGGTCGAGGCTATGGCCCGGCTGCGGCTGATGCCGTGGCCCGGCAACATCCGCGAGCTGCGCCACGTCATCAAGGGTGCGGCCCTGCGCGCCGGCAGGGGTGTCATCCAGGTTCAGCACCTCGATCTCGATCGCAATTCGCCGCCGCGGTCACCTTCCGCGGTGGCCGACTCCGCGACCGACACCGACTCGGCCGCCGGCGTCGACGCGATCGGGACCTGGAAGGAGCGTCTCGAGGCGCAGGAGAAGGAGGCGCTGAAGCGCACGTTCGATGCCGCCGCCGGCAATCTGACGCGCGGCGCCGAGCTGTTCGGCGTGCCGCGGACGACCTACCGCGAGAAGCTGATGCGGCACGGTCTGCTCAGTTCGGGGTGACCGCTCCGCCGGGCGGTTCGGCGCGCAACGCGCCGATGTCGGCGCACAACGCGCCGATGTCGGCGCACAACGCGCCGATGGTCAGCGCGCCACCGACAGCAGCGCCTCGGCGAACGCGACGCCGATGCCGGCCATGGTCTTGGCGCAGCCGAGGTAGTGATAGCCGGCATTCGACGCGCCGCGGTTCCAGACCGCCTCGTCCGCGGCGCCGACGATCTCGGCCCGATACCTGTCGACGTAGGCCCGTTGCTCCTCGTCGCTCATCGTGCCGTCCTTGTTGGCGTGGTTCTTGTTCTTCGTCCGCAGCATGCGCGCCATGTCGCGGACCTTGTCCAGCCGCGTCGCGATCTCGGCGAGCCTGGTATCCCAGTAGGGCGCCGTCGGCACGGCGATCACGTTGCCCGCGAACTCGGGCAGCGCCGCCGGCGCCGCCATGGCGGCGCGGAAGTTCCTGTGGACAGGGTTGCTGTCATTGCCGAGCGGGCCGCCGACACCCATGACGCCGATCACGAACGGCATCTCGGGTGCTGCCAGGTCCCGCCGCACGTCGCGGATGAAGTGGGCCAGACATTCCGCGTAGCGGTCGTAGCCGCCTGGCTTGTCGCGATCGGGATAGACGCCGCGATCGACCATGTCGTTCCAACCCTGGAACCAGACGAAGCCCGCGATCTCGTAGCCGGCGTCGGCGTCGTAGGCCGGACAGACACGGTGGAGGTCGCCGAGCACGTGTCTGCAGTGCTCGATCATCAGGCGGTAGTAGCGGCCGGTGGCCGCGACCTTGTCGGCCACGATCTGCTCGACATCCTTGTGCTGGCTCTCGAACTGCTCGAGCTGTCTGGGATCGAACACGAACGGACCGGCAGACGGCGGCCGGAAGTCGGTGTGCAGCGACTTGCCGCCCCACGCCGTCTTGATGATCAGCACCGGCGCTGCGCTGGCCTCGCCGATGCGGATGCCGAACGTGAACTCGGGTCCGATCTTGCCACCGTCCTGGCTGGGGTCGGAGCGCGCGCCGTAGCCGGCCGTCAACGGCCCGAAGCCTTCGCCGTTGCCGTCGCGCGAGCCGGTGAGGTAGGAGATCCAGACATCGTCGCAGACCTTGGGCTGGCCGTCGGCGCCGAGCATGCGCCGCAGCAGCGGCGCGGTCTTCGGGTCGTCGCCGAGGTAGTCGAAGGTCGCGACCTTGGCGTGGCCCTCCATGTTGGACTGACCGGCGAGAACGTAGACCTGCAGCTTCTGTGCGGCGAGAGCGGCGTGGAGCAGGACGGCGACGGCGATCGCGGCGCTACCGTGCGGGAACGTGCTGTGCTTCATCGGTGGCAGCAGCCTATGCGGTGTCGGCGGTGCTGCCCAAGGCCATGATCGTTCCGCATCCGTGTTCCGCGGAATCGGCGTCGGATCCGGCCCGCCCCTTGTTTCTGGCCCGCTTAGCAGTAACCAATGTCCGGTGTTCCCTGCCTCTCGTGATCGCATCGCGACCCTGACGGTCGTCGGCGACGTGCACCGTTGGTGGCGGCCGGCAGACTCCGCGTTCCTCGAGCGCACCCGCCCCGATCTGGCGATGTTCGTCGGTGACCTCGGCGACGAAGACGTCGAGATGGTGGCACGCATCGCCCGGCTGCAGGTCGACAAGGCGGTGATCCTCGGCAATCACGATGCCTGGCAGAGCTTCGGCCGCAAGGCGCCGACCGACAAGCTGCGCGAGTCGCTGGCCGTGCTCGGCTCCGATCACCTCGCCTACGCGGTCCGCGAGGTGCCCGCCGCCGGCGTCTCGGTGATCGGCGCGCGGCCGTTCTCGTGGGGCGGTCAGAGCCTGCGCAGCCCCGAGATCTACGACGAGCTGTTCGGCATCCACACCATGCGGCAGTCGGCCGCGGCCATCGTCGACGCCGCGCACCAGGCCCAGCATCGCGACATCGTCATCCTGGCCCACAACGGACCGATCGGGCTCGGCGCCGCGACGCACGACATCTTCGGCAAGGACTTCGGCAAGCCCGGTGGTGACTGGGGCGATCGCGACCTCGCGTTGGCGCTGCCGCGGATCGACGCCATGGGGCTCAACGTGCGGGCGGTGATCGCCGGGCACATGCACCATCGGTTGAGCCATCCGAAGGGCGGTGAGCGGACGCGGTTCCTGAAACATCGCGGCACGCTGTTCCTGAACACGGCCTACGTGCCGCGGGTTCGCCAGGACGACTGTGGCAACGAACTGTCCTACTTCGTGCGCACGAAGTGGCAGGCCGGGAAATGCCTGGCCATCGAGGAACTCTGGATCGATCTGCACAGCGACGTGGTCTCGGTCTCCTCGCCCGAGATCGTCGAGATGCGGGATCAGCCGCCGGTCATCGACGAGGTCGAGGAATAGCCGGAAGCCGTTCCGAGCCTCAGCGCTTCGCGGGCCCTCAGCGCTTCGCGGTGGCGTGCTGCTCGACCTGCCGCCAGACCCGCAGCAGGTTGCCCGACCAGATCTTGCCGATCTCGGCCTCGGTGTAGCCGCGGCGCAGCAACTCGATGGTCACGTTCGCGGTCTCGCTGGCGTTGCGCCAGCCATCGATGCCGCCGCCGCCGTCGAAGTCCGAGCCGATGCCGACGTGATCGATGCCGGCGACCTCGACGGCGTGATCGATGTGGTCGACGAGGTTCTTGACATTGGCCGGGGGGTACTTGGCGTCGATCTCCTTCATGCCCTCGGCGTAGCGTTGCATGCGGGTCTCGACGTCGTCGCCGGGAGCCGGCTCGTCGGCGGCGCGGCCGATGCCGAGACGCTGCTTGAGGTCGGCCATCGCGGCGTCGCGGGCCGTCGCGTCGACCAGGAACGAACCGAGGGCGACGCATTGGATGACGCCGCCGTTGGCCGCCAGCGCGCGCAGTTGCTCGTCATCGAGATTGCGCGTGTGATCGCAGAGGGCTCGGCAGCCGGAGTGCGAGGCGATGACCGGCGCCGTGCTCGCCGCCACGGCCTGCAGCATCGTGCTCTTTGCCGCGTGCGAGACGTCGACCATGATGCCGACCCGGTTCATCTCGGCGATCGCCTTCCGACCGAGCTCGCTGAGGCCGCCGTGCAGCGGCTCGGCCGGGGTGTGCGAATCACCGAGCTGCGAGTGCTCGTTGTGGGCGAGGCTCATGTAGCGTGCGCCGCGGCGGTGGAACTCCTCGATGCGGGAGAGGTCTTCGCCCATCGGGTAGCCGTTCTCGATGCCGATGCAGCAGATCAGCTTGCCGGCCCGATGCAGCTTCACGACCTGGTCCGGGGATGTAGCCAGGCCGATCGTGTCACTGTTGAGGCGAACCATGCGATCGATCGCGTCGAACTTGGCGTTGGCCTGGCGCAGGGCGTCGGCATAGCCGGCCGGCGACAGCTGGCGCTGGCCGGTATAGACGATGAAGAAGGCGCAGTCGTAGTGGCCCTCGCGCATCTTCGGGAAGTCGACCTGTTGGTCGCCGCGCACGGCGGGATCGAACTTGCGCCGGAACTGCTCGCGCGTCGCGGGATCCTCGGGCAGCGACTCGGGCGCCAGCTTGGGGTCGATGTCCTTGTGCGTGTCGAGCGTCAGCACGCGTTCGTGGATCGCGTTCGCCCGGGCCAGCAGCACCTGTTCGGGGTCCGGCAGCAGATGAGCGAGCAGGAAGTGCTCGGCGTCGGCGTAGGTGTCGGACTTCGACACGCCGGCGATCGCGAGGTGACATTCGTGCCCGACCACGTCCGAGCGCTTCTTCAGCTCGATGCCGAGCTGCGGATGGTGGATGGCGTGACCGGCGTTCTTCGCCGGCAGGCTGGTGTCGCGGCCGTAGCTCAGGAACAGCGGCGGATCGTCGGCGGTGACGTGGTTGATCGGCGAGAACTCGACGAACAGCTCGCGGTGGCGATCGTAGGCGGCGAGCGCGCTCGCCATGTCCGGTTCGCCGACGGCCATCCAGATCATGCGGTGCTCGAGGATCTTGCCGCCGACCCAGGGCTCGATCACCTTCGGGTCGATCGAGGTCTGCCCGCTATTGCCCCACGCGGCGCAGACCCGCGTCGACTGCCGCAGCACGGGATCGCTGGCGTCGGGGTCGGCGAGGTCGTCGTGGCAGGCCAGCCACATCGCGGTGCAGGCGCCGGCGCTGCCGCCCATCAGGGCGATGCGCGTCGGATCGATGTTCCATTCCTCGGCCCTGCTGCGCAGGTACTGGATGGCGCGGGCGGCATCGAGGACGGGTGCGGGCAGGGCGTCGGTGTCGGTGCGGCGGTAGTTGATCGCGGCGCAGTGGATGCCGGCAGCGAGGTAGGGCGCGCAGAACTTGCGATTGCCGGCCTTGTCGCCGGCGACCCAGCCGCCGCCGTGGATGTTGACCAGCAACGGTCGCGGGCCATCGCCCTCGGCGCGCCAGAAGTCGAGCACGCAGCGCGCGTGCGGGCCATAGGCAACGTCGGCATGCGTCGGGGCACGCTGGGCTGTGAGAGGAAGGCACGTGACCGCGATCGCGATCGCGGTGAGCTGCAGGGAGGCGCGGGTCGACATGCCCTACGAGTACTCGGCCGATGTGAGGATGACCAGGAGCATGTCGCCTTGGCATCGAGGTCTCCGACCCGGGGCGCCGAAGGCTCAGGCCGGACCTCGGCATTGGCCGAAACCTCACCGGCCCGGTAGCCGGGCAGAGCCGCCCCTGACGCGGCCTTCGATCCGTGGGTATCTCCGACACCATCGCCTGTCTGTGCCGCATGCCGCCCGCCGCGCAGTTGGAGCTGTGCACCACGGCGCTGGGCGAGCCGAACGCGGCCGTGCAATGCGCGGCCAGTCGTCTGCTCGTCGACCCGACGGCGCTCGCTCGTCCCGACATCGTCGTCGATCATTTCGGCGAGCTCATGCCCGCCGCCGTGACGTCGTTGCGCGAGTGGCAGCGCGAGCTGATGCCGACCGCCCGTGAGCGCATCGTGTCGTGCCGGCCGGACCGGCTCGCTGCCTACCAGCTGGTCGCCGCGATCGGCGGCGATGGCGGCCTCGGTTTGCTCGAGTACGGAGTCGAGGATGCCGACGGCGAAGTTCGCGCGGTCGTGTTGGCGGCGATCGACGGGCGCCTGCGCGAGTTCGCCGCCGCGGCGCGTAGCTCGGCGGCCGACGGTCCGCTGCCGCGGCCCGAGGAGGCGCTGTGGCAGGCGGCGGAAGCCGTGCTGAGGGGATTCTCGCGGCATCGTCGCGGCGAGTTCGTGACCCTGCTCGGCGAGTTCGGTCAGAAGGCAGTGCCGCTGATCAACCGGGCGCTGAAGACGCAGAACGGTCCGGAGTTCGCCTATGCGGTGACCGGCGCGCTGGGCGAGACCTCCGCGGTGGCGGCGGCCGAGCTGGCGTTCGCCTTGGTGCAGCACAAGTCGGAGCCGGTGCGGATGATCGGTGAGCTGGTGCTCGAACAACGACAGGATGCGGCGTTCCTCGCCGCCTACCTCGCATGCATCGGCGCGCTCGACGGCGAACGCCGTCGCGCGTTGGCCGTCTCCGGTTGGCTGGCCAGGGTGGCGGCCCGGTGCGCGATCCTCGCGGTCGAGCCGGCGCTCCTGCTGCTGCGGCTGGTGGCCGACGAGGTCTCGGATCCGGTGCTGGCCCAGCGCAGCATCGAGCCCTTCGTCGACCATGCCGAAACAGAGGTGCAGCTCGCGGCATTGGCCCGGCTGCGCGAGCTGCGTTGCCCGGGTGGCTGCGCGATGCTCGGCAAGGTGATCGCCACCGCCGCCGGGCCGGCCTGTCGCCTGGCCGCCGAGATCGTGGTCGAGCTGGCACCGCCGGATCGGGCTGCGCTGCTGATGCCGTTGCTCGGTGCCGCGGAGCCGGCGCTCCGCCAGATCGGAATGCGCGGCGTCGTCGACGGCAGCTTCGACCGCTTCATGCGGAAGTTCGATGGCATGGATCAGAAGATGCGCGAGACGGCGGCGCGCGCGCTGGCGAAGATCGACCCCGGCTTCGTCGACCGGCTCGGTGAGGAGTTCATCTCGATCGAGGCCTCTCGCCGTCTCAAGGCGCTCAAGGTCGTCGAACTGGTCCAGGCTGGCGGCGATCTGCGCGAACCGTTGCTCGAAATGCTCGACGACCCGGATCTGCGCGTGCGGGCGACGGCGATCCGGATCATCGAGGTCTCGGGATCGGTCGACGGCATCAAGGTGCTGATCGACGCGTTGGCGCATCCGGATCGGCGGGTGCGGGCCAACGCCGTCGAAGCCGTCGAGCAGCTCGAGAACGCGACCTACATCGATCTGCTGCGGCCGTTCCTGCGCGACCGCGACAATCGCGTTCGCGCCAATGCCGCCAAGGCGTTGTGGAACCTGGGCTGGGCCGATGCCAGCGACGTGCTGGTCGCGATGGTCGCACACGACGATCCGCGGATGCGGGTGTCGGCGATCTGGGCCGTCAGCGAGGTCCGGTTCCCGGGGGCGCGCGAGCTGCTCGAGAAGCGCGAGATGATGGAGAACAACCCGGCGGTTCTGGCCAAGGTCCGCGAGGCACTGGCCGCCTACGACTCGGCGCAGGAGGAGGTGCGGTGACCGTCGCCTTGATCGTGTTCGTGCTGGCCCTGCTCGGTGGGCTCGGCTGCGCCTGGCCTGGGCTGCTGCGGCGGCTGCGGGCGCGGCGGCGTTATCGGATGCTGGCGCGCGCCAACGCCCTGAGCGCGGAGCAGTCGCGCTGGCTGTGGGAGCTCGCGTGCCGGCTGGAGCCGCAGATGCCGGAGCGCGTCTTCGTCAGGCCGAGCCTGTTCGATCCGGGCGGCGCCGCCGGCAGCTCCGCGATGGCCGGATCCGTGCGCGATCGATTGTTCGCCGACTGACGCCACGGAGCGTCGCGAAACGGTGAGCATTTCGCCGTTCGCCTGGGCATCATGCTGCGCCCGATGTCTGAGACCGCCGATCTCGTCGTCGTCGGCGGAGGCATCATCGGTTGTGCGGTCGTCCGATCGCTCGCCAGCTTGCTGCCCCGTACGACCCGCATCCTGCTGCTCGATCGTGGCCCGATCGCCGGAGCCACGTCGGGCTCGTGCATGGGCCACCTCATGGTGACGCCGGAAAACGCGCAGGAGTTCGCCTTCACCCGGACGAGCGTGCGGCTGTGGAGCGAGCTGGCCGAGGAGATCGGCGGCTTCCATCACAACCCGACCGGGGTGTTGTACCTGGCCGACGACGACGAGGACCTCGAGCTGCTGCCGGTGTTGCGGGCCCAGTTCGAGGCCAATGGCGAGCAGTGCGAGGTGTTGGACGCCGCCGAGCTGCGGCGCCACGAACCTGGCCTGGCCGAGTCCGTGCCGGGGGGGCTGCATTACCGCCACGACGGTGTCGTGCTGCCGATGCTCGCCGCCGGTGCGATGTTGCGCGCGGCGCGGCGCGACTGCGACCATGTCGTCGTCCGGCCGGAATGCGCGGTCGTCGGTTTCGATCGCGACGGCGGTCGGGTCACCGCCGTCCGCACCGAGCGCGGCACGATCGGCGCCGGCGCCGTCGTCTGCGCGGCCGGAGTCTGGTCGCCCGAACTGGCGGCCATGCTCGGCCTGCCGCCGCTGCCGATCTTCCCGCGTGCCGGCAACCTCGCCATCACCGCCCACCACACCTCGCCGATCCGGATGCAGCTGCTCGAGATCAGCTACCTGCGCACCGCACACGGCGCGACCGACGTCGATCCGGCGGGCGGTTCCGATCCCGGCGCCCATGCCGTCAACATGCAGCCGCAGTCGCACGGCGGTTGTCTGATCGGCAGCACGCGCCAGTTCCGCGGCATGGATCGCACCCTCAACGAGGCGCTGCTGCGAAGGTCGCTGCGGCGTGCCGCCCGCTACGCGCCGGCGCTCGCGGGGCTGCCGATCGTGCGCACCTGGGTCGGGCTGCGGCCGTACTGCAGCGATGGCCATCCGCTGATCGGACCCTGGCCGGGTCTCGAGGGCCTCTGGATCGCGACCGGTCACGAAGGGCTCGGCATCACGTTGGCGCCGATCACCGGCTTGCTGCTGGCGCAGCAGATCGCCGGCCAAGCGACCGAGATCGATCATCATCCCTACCTGCCGGCGAGGTTCCTGTCATGAGTGGTCGTGTCGACGGCCTCGGTGAGCGCGACCCGATCGTGTTCACGTTCGATGGCCGAACGGTCGAGGCGCTGGCCGGCGATACCGTGGCGATGGCGCTGTGGGCCGCGGGCACGCGCGAGCTGCGGCACAGCAGCCGCGATGGCGCGCCGCGATCGATGCTCTGTGCCATGGGCATCTGCTACGAATGCCTGGTCGTGATCGATGGCGAGCACGTCCGCGCCTGCATGACCGAGGCGCGTTCGGGCATGAACGTGCGTCGCGGAGGCCGGCCGTGAGCGGCGGGGGTGGTGCGGCCGATCCGCGCGTGCTGCGGAGCGACGTCGGCATCGTCGGCGCCGGGCCCGGTGGCCTGGCCGCGGCGAACGCGCTGTCCCATGCCGGGCTGTCGGTCACGGTGCTCGACGAAGGCGCGCGCCCGGGCGGGCAGATCTTCCGCCAGTTGCCGCCCGGTGCCGATGGCCACGGCGTCCTCGCCGAACCGCCGAGCCATCGCCACGCCGAACGGTTGTTCGAGGATTTCGCGCACGGTGCGATCGATCTGCAGCGGCAGGCGACCGTCTGGCAGGCCCGACCGGGCCGGCTGTGGTTCGAACAGGGCGGCGCGTCGCGCCGCCTCGATTGCGAGCACGTGGTGCTGGCGCCCGGCGCCTA
>JAGQRA010000567.1 GCA_020425885.1 Planctomycetota bacterium
AGTCGAACTGGCCGATCATCCGCCCCTCGTAGAGCGGCAACAGCACATCCCCCTCCGGCCCGATCCACCGCCCGTATTCATCCGCCCGATACCCCGCCGCCTCCGCCTTGTCGCGCGGAATGAACAGCTTGGAGTCGTTGGTCATGTGGAACTCGGTGGCGTACCGGATCCCCCACCCGTCCGGACCGTCGTCGCCGAGCAGCACGCTGTTCGCGTAGATCTTCGTCAGCACCTCGAGATCCCGCTCGTCGCGAATCTCGAGCACCGACAGACTCTTCGGGCTGAACGCCTTCACCCGCTCCGCCGGGTATTCCAGCGCTCCCTTCGCCTCGACCCAGTCCGCCAGGTCGTGCCGCATGAACGCCGCGCGCATCGCCCGCGTCGCCCCACCCTTCTGCGCGATCGTCACCGCGAACTTGAAGCGGCTGTCGATGTCGAACACTTTGTCGCGGTTCTCGAAGCCGTAGAGCCAACGCCACGAGCACTGCTCTAGCAGCAGCTTGCGCAGGTCGACCGAACCCTTGTCGGTGTAGAGGCCGCTCGGCGTGATCAGCGCGAGCTGCCCGCCGTCGCGCAGCAGCGCGTGCGCCTGCTCGACGAACAGCTTGTAGGTGTTGAGGTCCGCCGAGCCCTGATGACGGAACGGGTGCCGCGGATCCGCGCAGCCCTTGCGACCTGCGCGAGCCTGCTGCCACTTCTGGTGCAGGGCCCTACTCTCGTCCGCACGCCGGGAGACCAACGCCACCGCTGGCGAATCTCCGCCTTCGGGCACGCCACCGAATGGGGCGGCAGCGTTGCGGACGAAGTTGCCCTTGTCCTTGAAGGAGCCGACGTGGTCGAGCCAGCGCCGCTCGTCTTCTTCCCGAGCCTCGAACAACTCGCGCTGCCGACGCAGCGCCTCCTGCTTGCCGTACGATCGGTACAGGGGATCGAGGTCGCTGAAGAACTCCTTGCTGCTCGGCTTCTGGATCTCCCAGGGCGGGTTGCCGACGATCGCATCGAAGCCTGCTCCTTCCGCCACGAACACGTCGGGGAACTCCAGCTCCCAGTGGAAGAAGCGCAGGTCCCGCCGCGCGCTCACCTGTCGCGCAGTTTCCCGCGCCGCAGCCGAGGGTGTCGCGAGGCCCGCCGGCCCAGGCGCCGCATCCAGCCGTTCCAGCGGCCAGAACCACAGCGACGTCCACAGGTCGAAGGCTTCCTTCACCCGCAGCAGTGACGAATCGCCTAGCACCTCTTCGCGCCAGATGCGCGCACGCTCGTCCGGCCGCGTCGGCGGCACCGCATGCAGGCGCCTGTACAGCTCACGCAGCCGATCGAGCGCCTGCTGCAGTTCGGCATCCGCGAGCCCTCCTGTGGCCAGGTTGCCCTGCCCGCGGATGCGATCCGCCTGCTCGGCGATGACCTGCTTGCGACGCTCGTTGAGCGCCTTGTGCCATACGTCTCCCTCGTGCGTGACGCCGCGCCACTTCTTGTCCGGGCTCTCCCGCGACCAGGCCAACAGGGGGTAGTCGCGGAAGCGATCGAGCCACGTGCCGATCAGGCCGTTGCCTGGCCGCAGCTTGTGGTCGAGGAACGTGAACGGCAGGTCACGGTCCATCGTCTCGATCCACAGCGCCAGCCGGCACAGTTCGACCGCCAGCGGGTCGAGGTCGACCCCGTAGATGCAGTGCTCGACGACGTAGCGACGCAGCACTGCTTTGAGCCTTCCCTCGAACGTCGGATCGTCCGGACGGCACGGCAACAGCTCGTTGCCGAGGTCTTCGTCACTGCCGGGTGCACCGAGCAGGTGCACGAGCGCGCGATCTCCATCCTGCTGGATGCGACCATGCTGGTGCAGCGACGCATACAGCGCATCGCACAGGAAGCGCAGGGACGCCACCAGGAAGGAACCCGAACCGCAGGCAGGGTCGCAGACCTTGAGTGCGAGGATCTGCTCAGGGAGTTTCGGTGTCCACGTCGCGGCTGGCGCCAGCTCGTTCGCCTGGCCGTTGGCATCGCTCGGCGCCACGAAGGCGAGCGGGCGCAGTGCGCGCTGCACCGTCGGCACGGCGAGACCAGGACGCGTGTAGAAGGTGCCAGAGCCCTTTCGCGTACCGCCCCAGCGCACGAGGAACCACTCGCCGGGCAGCACCACGCGCCGGACGAGCTGTCGGGCACGCACACCAACCTCGTGGTCGTGCGCAAGCTGCTTCTCGGGGGTCAGCCTGCCACGTGGTTTCTTGACGAGACCCGTGACCTCTACGGCCTTGCGCGCCCAG
>JAGQRA010000568.1 GCA_020425885.1 Planctomycetota bacterium
GCCAGTCCGTTGCGCGATCTGGTGCGCGCCATCGTCGGCGGCAACGATTCGGTCGAGGTGCGGCTGGCCTTGCGGCACGAGCAGGGCATCCGCTACGTCTTCCCGGTGGCGGGGCTCGCGTCGCAGGACGTGCCGCTCTCGGCGGACCCGGCGATGGCCGCCGCCCTGCGCGGCGAACGCGGGTTTCTCGATGGCGCGCGCCATCGCGGGCGCACGGTCGTCGCCATGCACGGGCCGGTCGGGCACGCCGACTGGGGTCTCGTCGTCCAACTCGATGCCGACGAGGCCTACGCCCCGAGCGGCGATCTGCTCAGGCGCATGATCCTGACCGGGCTGCTGCTCTGCGCCTTGGCGATGGTCGTCGGCCTGCGCCTGGCGGCCGGCTTCGTGCGTCCGATCCGAGAGCTGTCCGATGCCGCGCTGGCCATCGAGCGCGGCGAGTTCACGACCCGCGCGCGGCCGACCACGAGCGACGAGATCGGCATGCTCGGTCACGCCTTCAATCACATGGCGCGCGCGCTCGAGGCCTTCAGCATCGCGATGAACGAGCGCATCGCCGAGCGCACGGGCGACATCGAGCGCTCGCGCGAGCAGCTGCGCGCCGCCAAGGAGCGCGCCGAGCAGGCCAGCAGCGCCAAGACCCGCTTCCTGGCCAGCATGAGCCACGAGATCCGGACCCCGCTGAACGGGATCCTCGGCATGACCGAGATCATGCTGCAGTCGCCGCTCGATCCCGAGCAGCGGCGGCGGGCGCAGGTCGTGCACGATTCGGGCCGGCTGTTGCTGCGGTTGCTCAACGACATCCTCGATCTGACCAAGGTCGAGGCCGGCAAGCTCGAACTCCAGGACCGCGACTTCTCGATCCGGGGCCTGGCCTCGGCGACGATGCAATCCTTCGAGCCGTCGGCGCTCGAGAAGGGCCTCGAACTCGGCTGCGTCGTCGCCTCGGACAGCCCGGACCTGGTCCGCGGCGATGCCGATCGCCTGCGCCAGATCCTGACCAACCTGGTCGGCAACGCCATCAAGTTCACGCCGGCCGGCAGCGTCAAGGTCGGCATCCGGGTCGCGCCGAAGGGCTCGTCCTACCGCCTGACCGCGACGGTGCGCGACACCGGCATCGGCATCGCGGCCGATCAGCAGGCGCTGGTGTTCGAGCGTTTCCACCAGGTCGAGAACCCCAAGGTGCAGGCCCAGGCCGGCACCGGGCTCGGACTGACGATCTCGCTGCGGCTCGCCGAGCGCATGGGTGGTCGGCTGTCGTTCGAGAGCGAGCCGGGGCGCGGCAGCACCTTCACCTTCGAGGTCGAACTGGCGCGGCCGGCAGGCGACATCGATGCGCACGCCGCCATCGACCGGGTGGGGCCACCCGGGCCGAGCTGCACGGTGCTGCTGGCCGAGGACGGCGCGGTCAATCGGCAGGTCGCAGGCGCCATGCTCGAGCTGCGGGGACATCGGGTCCTGATCGCCAGCAACGGCGTCGAGGCGCTCGCGATGCTCGACCGTCATGCCGTCGATCTCGTGTTGATGGATGTGCTGATGCCCGAGATGGACGGCTTCGAGGCGACGCGGCGGATCCGCGAAGGCGAGCAGGGCCGCGAGCAGCACCTGCCGATCATCGGCCTGTCGGCTCACGCCCTGCAGGGCTTCCGCGATCGCTGTCTCGAGGCCGGCATGGACGACTTCATCACCAAACCGATCTCGATCGGCGCGCTGGATCGCGTGATCGAGCACTGGCTGCCGGATCGGCCGCGCTCGCCTGCCGATGAGTCTGGCGCCGAACCGGAGTCCCGGCCTGAGTCCGCGTCGACGACGGTGGCGAGCGAGGTTCGCCGCATCGCCTTGCAGCGGGTCGGCGGCAACGAGGCGACGTTGAGGCTGATCGTGCAGAAGTTCGCCGAGGAGGCGCCGCGGTTGCTCGAGGTGTTGGGGCGGGCCTTCGAGACCGGCGCGGCCGGCGAATGCGAGCGGGCTGCCCACACGCTCAAGGGGGCCGCCGATGTGCTCGCGCTCGAGGCACTCGTCGGCCTGGCGTACGGGGTCGAACGACACGGTCGCGCTGGCGACCTCGAGGCCGCCGGCCGTGCGCTGCCGGAGCTCGAGCAGGCCGTTCACGCGGCCCTGGTCGAGGTCGCGGGCTGGTAGCGGGAGCCGTCGCATCCACATTCGAGCGGCTATCCGCCGCCATCACCTGCGACTGCGGTAGTCTGGTGGCGGAGTCAGGTCTCGTCGAGGTCCATGGTCGAAGCCCGCAGCGTCCGCCAGCAAGAGAACCGTCCGCGCCCGCACTACGCCGCGGCGATCACGGCCTGTGCCCTGAGTCTCCTGCTCACGATCGGCGCCGGCCTCTACCTGAAGGCCGAGGTCGCGCAGCAGACCCGCGAACAGCTCGTCGCGGATGCCGGTGAACGGATCCAGGCGATCGATCACCAGTTCCGCCAGCACGCGACGATCCTCGACGCCCTGGTCGCGTTCTACGCCGGTTCGACCGAGGTCGAGCGCAGCGAGTTCGAGGCCTTCACCGCGCCGCTCATCCGCCAGTATCCGGCGACGCAGGCCCTGCAATGGGTGCCCGAGGTGCGGGCCGATCAGCGTCAGCTCCACGTCGAGCGGGTTCGAAGCGAACTCGGTGCCGCGGCCGAGGCGGAGCGCTACGAGATCGTCGAGCGCGATCGGGCCGGCAGGTTCGTGCCCGCTGCCGCGCGCGATCGCCATCTGCCGATCGTCTTCGCCGAGCCCGTGTCCTCGAGCGATCTGCCGATCGGATTCGACTGGAGCTCGATCGCCGCGGCGGAGGCTGCCTTCGCCGAGGCCCTGCGCACCGGTGAGATGCGGGCCACGATCCTCCGCGGCACGGGCGATCGCGACTCCATCCTGGTCATCGCCCCGATCTTCCCGAACGTCGACCCGGACACGCCGATCCGCGAGCGGGAAGGCGCGGCGGGCCCGGTCCCGACCGGCTACGTCGTCGGCAGCTTCGACGTGGCGGCGGTCATCGCCGCCGCCATCACCTTGTTGCGCCCGGTCGGCCTCGATATCGAATGGTCGTCCCCCGGGCCCGGCGACGGCCGGATCATGGCGTTGCCGGCCGGTGCGCATGACCCCGAACCGAGATCGGCCATGGTCCCGGGCATGTCGTTCGATGGCGAGGTCGGGCTGGCCGGGCACGCCATGCGGCTGCGCTGCATCGCCAACGCGGACTACCTGCGCCAGATGACATCCTGGTCGCCGCTGGCCGCGCTGGTGGTCGGCCTCGTCATCACCCTGCTGCTGACCGGCTACCTCGTCTCGATGGCGGACCGCACGCGGCGGATCACGCGCCTGGTCTCGGAGCGGACCGCGGACCTCGAGACGGCGAACACCGAGCTGCACGAATCGCGCCAGGAACTCAGGCTCGCCATGGAGGCGGCCGAGTCGGCCAACCGGGCCAAGAGCGAGTTCCTCGCCAACATGAGCCACGAGATCCGCAC
>JAGQRA010000569.1 GCA_020425885.1 Planctomycetota bacterium
GGCGACATCGCCGTTCGGCAGAACGGCCAGTGCTGTGACCGAGCTGTTGACCCCTGCACCCAGCGGATGCCACGCCGTGCCATCCCAGCGCGCGATGTTGTTCGCCGCCACCCCGCCGGCCAGCGTGAAGGCGCCCCCGGCGATGAGGTCGCGCGCCGGCGTCACCGCGAGCGAGAAGACCGGGCCATTCATACCGGACCCGAGCGGCTGCCATGCCGTACCGTCCCAGCGCGCGATGCCGTTGACCACGGTCGATCCCGATCGCGTGAAGTCACCGCCGGCGACGAGATCGCCGTTCGGCAACGTCGCGAACGCCTCCATCTCGGGGTACCCACCGTCGGAGAACCCATCGCCCATCGCCGACCAGGTGCCCGTCGCGAAGTCGAAACTCACCACCATCTGTGCGGCCACCGGGCCACCGCTGGTGAAACGGCCGCCGATCACGACGACCTCGGAAGCGGGGCCAGCGCCATCGGGGTCCCAGGCCGTGATCGCCCTTACCCAATGGTCGACGCCCGGCACCGAGGCAGACGGGACCCACTCCATGGTGCACTGTGCCGACGCCGTCGCGGCCAGCAGGATCGAGAAGAGCGGCCGCGAGAGAACTCGGGGCAGAGTCCGATGGCAGGCGCGGCGAGGCGAGGCGGAGAATGGCACGGAACTCATGACCCTCCTGGGCAAGAACTGCGCACGGGCCTCTGGTAGGAGGTCTGTGGCGAAGTGTAGTAGGGCTCGCGAGACTGAGAAGGGGGGGAAAGGCTGAGCGAGGCGGCGCCTGGGGCTGCTACCCGTTCGTCTCGTCGAAGCCGGGATCGGCGGGCTTCAGGGAGAGCTGCGCCAGGCGCCACCAGCTGGCCACCACGTGGCCTCGGGCTCGGGCCAGAGCAAGGATGCGCTCCTCGCTGTTCGCGAAGTTGCAATGCGTCGAAGAGTTGATGGATAGTGATACGAACTGCAACTTCCGCAGAACTGGCCCGGTTCGCAGGACTGGCCCGGTGGAGTACTCGGATTGGATCACATGTGCCCGACTCGGATTCGCGGCGGGGGTCGCCGCCTGGCGCCCGACTTCCTCTGACCTACTACCATGGCCTGACCATGCACCGCCCGCTCACGACCCTCCTCACCTTCGCCTTCTCCGCCGCACTCGCAGCCCAGGGCACGAACTGCACCCTGCTCGGCAACTTCAACAACCACGGACCATTCAACGACTGCTGGGGCTACACCGCGCCGAACGGCGACGAATACGCACTGCTCGGATGCACGACCGGCACGGTCGTCGTCGACGTCACCAACCCGACGTCCCCGGTCGAGCGCGGCTGGTTGCCGTGGTCGAGTTCGACCTGGCGCGACATCCGCACCTACGGTCACTACGCCTACGTCACGACCGAGGCGACGGCCGGCTTCGAGATCATCGACCTGCAGAACCCGAACGCGCCGGTCAGCCTCGGCGCCTTCGGCACCGGCTACTCGAGCCACGCCCACAACATCTGCATCGATACCGGTGCCGGTCGGCTCTACCTCGTCGGCACTGACACCGGCACGCCGGTGTTCGATCTGACGGCCTCCCCGGCCAACCCGAGCTACCTCGGCCACGCCTACCCGGCCGGCAACAGCAACTACTTCCACGACCTTTGCGTCGAGAACGGCTACGGCTACGGCTCGGCGATCTACAACGGCCAGCTGCGCATCTTCACCGCCGGCACGCTGCCGCCGACGACGCTGAGCAACACCGCCACGCCCGGCAACTTCACCCATCATGCCTGGCCCAATGCGGCGGCCACGGTCTGCGTCACCGCCGACGAGGTCGGCGGCGGTGTCGTCAAGTTCTGGGACATCACCAACAAGAGCAACCCGCAGCCGCTCGGTCAGTTCACGCCCAACCCGGCCGCGACCCCGCACAACGCCTTCATCATCGGCGACCTGTGCCACGTCAGTTGGTACACCGAGGGCTATCGCTGCATCGACATCAGCGATCCCGCCAACCCGGTCGAGGTCGCGGCCTACGACACCTGGCCCGGCGCGTCGGGCGGCTACAACGGCGCCTGGGGTTGTTACCCGTTCCTGCCGTCGGGCAACATCCTGGTCTCCGATCGCTCGACCGGTCTCTACATCGTGCGCCCGCAGCTGTCCGATCTCGCGATCGCGCACGCGCCGCTCGGCAACACGTCCGACGAAGACGGGCCCTACGTCGTGGTCTGCGACGTCACCGGCAGCAATCCGATCAGCTCGATCACGCTGAACTGGCGCGAGGGCAACAGCGGCGGCTTCACCGCGGTGGCGATGACGCCGACCGGCCAACCCGACCGATACTCGGCCGATATCCCGGGCCACAACGCGATCACCGAGATGCAGTACCACATCGAGGCGGTCGACACGGTTGGCACCGTGCGCTCACCGGCGGCTGGCGAGCACCGCTTCGAGATCGGCTCGTTCAGTCAGCTGTTCTACGACGGCTTCGAGACCGATCTCGGCTGGACGCACGGCGCCTCGACCGGGGTCGACGAATGGCAACGCGGCACGCCGGCCGGCGCCGCCGGCAACTCGGGTGGCTACTCGTGGAACGACCCCATCGGCGCCTTCGCCGGCAGTCGGGCCTGGGGCACCGACCTCGGGTTGCCCGGCTTCGACGGCGCCTATGCCAACAACACCAGCTGTTGGCTGCAATCGCCGCCGATCGCGGGCACCGGCTCGCCGAACCTGCGGCTGCGGTTCCGTCGCTGGCTGCAGCTCGGCCCGAACGACTACGCCTTGCTCAAGGTCAACGGCGTCGTCGTCGCCGGCCACGCGAACATGTCGGACCAATCGTGGCAGCAGGTCGACATCGACATCTCGGCCCACGCCTCCGCGCCGTCGTTGGTCGTGCGCTTCGAACTCGTCAGTGACGCCGCGATCGTCGCCTGCGGTTGGAACATCGACGAGTTCGAGCTGCTGCAGCGGTCCGATTCGGCGCCGCCGCGGTTCTACGGCAGCGGCACCGCCGGCACGCCGGGCCTGCCGGCGATCGACCTGTCGCGGCCGGCCTGCATCGGCACGACGCCCGACATCGAAGGGGCCAACCTGCTCGGCAGCGGCGCGACCTTCCTGGCCCTGAGCTTCCTGCCGGCCAACACGCCGGTGCTGGGCATCAGCGCGTTGGTGGCGCAGCCGGCGGTGTTCCACTTCGCGACCGCCTCGGCCGCCGGCGACGTCGCCTTCCCGTTCGCGGTGCCGAACAGTCCGGCTCTCGACAACCTCTACATCTACTCGCAGATCATCACGGTCGATGCCGGCGGGCCGCAGGGGTTGGCCGCCAGCGAAGGCATGCGCTTCCGCGTCTGCCTGCAGTGATCGGCGGTGAGCCGGGCCCGGGCGCCGGTGTCACGATTCCTGCGGTCGCGACAGCAGGCCCGACAACCGCGCTTGCGCCCGCGACAGCAGCGCGCGCACGGCGCCTTCGGTCGGCAGGCCCATCTCGGCGCAGATCTCGTTGGTGTCGAGCTCGAGGTAGCGCTTCAGCACGATGATCTCGCGTTCGCGATCGGGCAGCTGCTGCAGCGCGATGCGGATGCGCTCGGCCAGCTCGGTCTCGTCGTGGACCTGCGACGGCGTCGCGTCCTTGGCCGGGATGATCTCGGCGATGCGCTCGTCGATGCCGACGACGCCACCTTCGGCGGTCCGCTTCCTGGTCTCGAGCGCGCGGATGCGGCGCACGATCTCGTACTCGGCGCCCTTCAGCAGCCAGGCCAGGAACGAGCCCTCGCCGCGATACTCGAACTGGTGCAGGCGCTTCAGCGCCGACAGGATCGCATCGTGGGTGGCGTCCTCGCTGTCGGCCATCAGCACGCGGTACTTGGGCCCGATCAGCTTGCGCAGCGCCGACCGCAGTCGGTCGCGGTAGCGCTGGAACAGCAGGTCGATCGCATCGCGATCCTGCTCCAGTGCGCGGCTGACCAGGTTGCGGGTGTTGTCGTCCAAGAATGGCGCGTGGGCTGGGAGGAACTGATTCTGCCGCTTGCCGAGCTGCCGGCAAGCCGCGGCCGGGGTGGCGGGGCGAGTTCGTCGTGGCAGCAGGGCCGGCAAGGAGCAGAGGTGCTTCATCTCACCCGAGGAAGGACCATCGCCGGCGCCGCGCACGCGGAATTGGCGGCGGCCCGAACAGCAACGGACAGCGGCATTGATTGCGGTCTCGGCGAGGCGCGACCGCTCGGGGCTGCGGACTCCTTGCCTTTCCTCGAGACCTCCAGCCGACGAAGATGAAGAACCGCGTCACCCTGCTCCTCCTGGTCGCAATCTGCGGCTCCTGCAGCTTGTTCCGTCCACCGTGGGCGCGTCATCGTGCGCCGCGGACTCCGGCGCCCCCGCGGGCTGTCGTGCCGCGAGCGCCCGGGGTGTCGCCGCTCGGCATCTGGGGCTGGCGGTCGCCGTTCCACGAGCCGAGCCCGGTCCATGTGCCGGGGCCGGCCTACATCCCGAGCGCGCGCGTGCCGTATTACCCCTACTACTGGCGTTACCGGCCGGTCGTGCAGGTCTCGGAGGATCGGACCGAGCAGCGGCCCATCGAAGTGCCGCCCTACACCGCGCCGCGCGAATTGGCGCTGCGCTTCGGCGATCCGACCGTCGGCACCGACGAAGACGTGCGCGGCGACTGGGTCATCGACCCGGTGCGTTCGGCGGCCGTCATGAAGGCCTGGCTCGGGCACCTGCTGCGGTCCTACGGCTCGAGCGACGAGCCGGACTTGACCGAGCTCGAGAACGACTTCCGCGAGATCGATGCGCGTCTGAGCATCGCGGCCGACGGTTCCTACTCACTGTCGTTACAGGACAAGGAACGCGCCGAGCGGATCGCGTGGGACGGCGGCTGGAAGTTCGCAGCGGGCGTTCTCGACCTGCAGCACGCGACCGACGTCGATGGCATCCCGGTGGAGTCCGAGGCCATCTACGAGTTCAACTACTACCGCAACAGCAAGTTCACCGGCCTGGTCGTCGTCAACCACGGCCTCGGTCTGGTGCTGACGCGGCAATAGGTTTGACTCGAAGGGTGCCCGCCAGGGCCGATTCGGATAGGGTGTGCGACATTGCGGAGGAGGGCACTCCGCGCATATCCCGATGTGATGGAGCAATCGAGTGCAGAAGAGCGGGCCAGTTCAGGATCGGGACGCGTAACCCGAGGAGGCCTGACCCGATTTGAAACGGCGGCGACTCGTCCCTCCAGGAGCTGCTGACGCGTGTCGAAGACCAGCTCAGCGACCTGACCAAGTGCAAGGGCGCCGAGATCACCTCCATGACCAACATCACCACACCCGTTCATCGCAGGCGTTCCTGGCTCCATCCGCTCCTGCTCGGAGTGCTGGTGGCGTGTTCCTCCGGCGGTGAAGCCGCCGGCGGCGGCGGCGGCGGCGGCGGTGGCGGTGGTGGCGGAGGTGGCGGCCCCGGCAACGGCGGCGGTCCTGGTGGCGGGGGCGGCATCGGCAACCCGCTGGACATCTCGCTCGATTTCTCGGTCGAGAACAGCAGTTCGGTCGTTCGCACCGAGACCATCCGCGCCTGCGTGCCGTTCCCGGAGCATGGTTATCAGAGCCTCTCGAACCTGATCGTCAGCGGTCAGCAGACGGCGTGGCTGCCGATGCAGTATTGGGCCGATGGCACGGTGAAGATGGCGCAGGCTCAATTCACCGATACGTTGCCGGCCGGCAGCACCAAGGAGTACGTCATCGCGCGCGACGAGACGCCGATCGCCGGGCCGTTCACGCGCAACTCCTGGGTCGATCAGGTGGGTGGCAGCCTGCAGGTCGGGGCCGAGGTGCGCGACCCGTTCTCCGTCGATTATCGCGGCATCGCCACCGGGCCCGGCGAGGTCGTGCAGGAAACGCCGCTCGTTCAGACCCACCGTTGGCGCACCTATCACACCGTGCTCGGCAGCGGCGGCATCGGTCGCGACTACCTGACCTCGACGTTCTACGCCACCGAGTTCCGCGACATGCCGTTCGTGATCGTCGACTGGGTCGTCGGCAATGACTATCTCGGCGCCGATACGATCCCGCCGGGGAACGACGATCCCAACCTGCGAGCGCTCGGCACCGTCGACGTCAAACGCCTGCGCTTCCTCTGCAAGGGCATGTCGGGCGCGCAGGCCTACCTGCCCGGCACCGAGGGCATCGACGCCCCGGTCGCTCATGGCGATGGCTTCACCGCCTTCCAGGTGATGCAGGACACCTTCATCGCCGATGCGCAGATGCGGCGCTATCGCTTCCTGCTGCGGTTCGAGCCGCAGAACGCCGACCCGCTCGACATCGCGCGGTGGCGCGACGTCGCCGACGCCATGCTCGAGCATCCGCTGTACCCGCTGGCCGCGCATCAGACCTGGGAAGAGACCAAGGCCGCCGGACTGCTGGGTGGGCCGATCGAAGGACCTGCCGACGCCCATGCCCGGGCCGAAGGTGAGTACCAGAGCTGGGCCGGGTCCAACTTCTTCGGCACCTGGGGAACGCGCGGCGACATCCAGGCGACGGCGACGACCGGAACGCCGCGCAATGCGCCGCTGAGTCCCGAGCTGGCGCACGCGATCCAGGGTCAGCATCATCGGCTGCTGCAGAAGCTCGAGCAGCTGGCCTGGATCCAGGCCGCGCGCCCGTATCACCTCAACGGCCTCGTCGTCGGTGCCGAACAGCAGATCCTGATCTGGGGTGGTCTGCCGCACTACGTCTCGCACGAGACGCTGGGCCGCGAAGCGCTGGGCCAGAGCGATCCCTACGCCGCGTATCGGACCTTCAGTGCGAGCCAGAGCCGGGCCCACGGTTGGCAGGGCTTCGATCACGAGCACTTCACCGCCGACCTGCTGTTCGACTACTGGTGCATCAGCAATGACCCGTGGGCCAGGGACGAGTTGCGGCAGCTCGGCGAGAGCCTCAAGGGCGCGATGCGCATCCGCGATTATGCGACCGCCCACGTCGCGCCGACCCGCGCCGAGGGCTGGTGCATGCAGGCCTTCGTCCAGATCTATCAGGTGACCCAGGACCAGGCGCTGCGGGACTACGTCATGCGCCGCGTCAACGAGGTCGTCAACGTCGAGCGCAACACCAACCACCCGAGCAAGGCGGTCAAGTTCCAGCCGAGCTACCCGGGAACGCGCTACCCGCTCGAGCACAAGTACTACATGCCCTGGCAGCACGGCTCCGTGCTCTACGGCTACCTCGGCGCGTTCAAGTACTTCGAGGACCCGCTGCTGATGACGATCGCCGAGGACGTGCTCGACATGCTCGACTACTCGTGGATGTCGGACTTCAACGATCCTTCGATCGGCTACGTCGCCCAGGGGCTCCGCTACTACGTGCCGGTCGACTACAACGGCACCTCGATCCCGGCCGACTACTGGGACAACACTCCGGGCATCGGCGTGCATTGGGGCGGTTCGCCGCTCGGCGGCGTCCACACCATGCTCACCGGCGGTCTGTTCCATCTCGCGCAGATGACGGAGAGCGCCTCGATCCGGGCCAGGGCCGAGAGCTACGGCCACCATCTGCTCGGCACGCCGAGCCAGTCCGGGCGATGGAACAAGTGGGAGTTCTGCGTGCCGGCGGATTACTACGTCGAGTAGTTCGGGGCGGCCGGTCTCAGCGCTGCGGTTCAGTCCCGCCCGGGCGGCGCAGGATGCAGGTGACGTGGTTGATGAACAGCTCGCGCACCAACGGGATCCGGCCGATCAGCGTCAGGTTCTTCACGCAATCGTACTTGCGATACTCGACCTCGAGCCCCTGGCGGGCGACGAGCCGCTCGAAGCGACCGATCGTGAGCCGGTTGAGTCCGGCCTCGCGATAGGTCTTCAAGTCGCCGTCGCGAAACCGTGACCGCACCCGCATCACGGTCCGTTCGGAGAACAGCAGGTGCATCCACGGCAGGCGGCAGAAGAAGTACATGTGGCTGCCGTAGGGTGCGAGCCAGGGTGGGCCGAAGCTGGCGAGGATACGACCGCCCGGCTTCAGCGCTGTCGTCATCGTGCTCAGGATCGCGGCGGGATCGTCGAAGTGCTCCATCGCGTTCTGGCTGACCACGAAGTCGAACTGCTCGTCGGCGAGCTCGGCATTGGTCGTGACGAACCGCACGCGATCCTGCAGCTGCCGTTCCCGGGCCAGGTCGCGCGCGGCGGCGATGGCGGTCTCGTTGATGTCGATACCGACGACCCGGCTGGCGCCGGCGTCGAGCAGGGCGACGCTCTGATGGCCGGTGTAGCAGCCGAAGTCGAGCACGGCCGCGCCGCGGATCCGCTCGGCGAACTGCGGGATCTGCCGCTTCAGCAGATTCAGCGGATCATCGGGCTTCCACGCCTCGTTGTGATAGTCGCCGCCGCCGACAGGGCGGGACAGGCGCAGCAGGATCGATTCGGCGAGCTTCATTGCGTCGGACGCCCAGTCACTGTGGCGGCTTGGGTTGCGCGGCAGAACATCCCCAGGCGCCGGACGCGGCGCAAGGAACGTCTTGTCGACGAGGGCGTTCATCGGCCGAATCGGTCGACTTCCCGAAGCCGCGGAATCCGCGGCCCCGACCTCGGTGCATCGGTCAGCCGCGCAGCCTTCGCGCCGCGGCGACGGTAGCCTCGAGCTTCGAGCGCGCGATCTCGACGCTGTTCACCGGGCGGTTCGAGAAGGTCGCGAAGCCGCAATCGGGATTGAGGAACAGCCGCTCGGGCGGGTAGACCTCGAGCGCGCGCTCGACGCTGTGCAGGATCTCGTCCGCGGTCTCGATCCGTTCGGTGCGCGGGTTGACCACGCCGAGGCCGAGCTCCTTGCCCGCCAGGGCGATGACGTCGCCGGCGCGCTCGGTCGCGTACTCGAGCACGGTCTGGTCCACGGCCATGCGGTCGAGGTACGGGATCAGGGGATCGTAGCTGCCGCGCAGCAGCGTGCTCTCGTCCTGGCTCCAGTTGCCGCGGCAGACGTGCACGCCGACGCGCGCGCCACGGCTCGTGGAATCGAAGCCGGCGAGCACCCTGTTCATCAGGTCGACCGCGAACTCGAGCTCGGCGGTCGGGTCCTTGCTGGCGGCGAGGGCCGCGCACATGAAGGTGCGAGCCTGCCCCTGGGTGAACACGACCTCGGTCAGCACGGGTTCGTCGAACTGGATGAAGTCGACGCCGATCGCCAGCAGGTCCTCGACCTCGGCGCGCAGCACCTTCACGACCTCGTCGCCGACCTCCTCCTTGCTGTCGTAGACGCCGCGGCAGGCCTCGCGCACGAACATCGCGCGGGTCATCAGATACGGGCCCGGCAGCGGCACCTTGATCGGGCGCTCGGTGTGACGCCTCAGGAACTCGGCCTCGTGGCACGCCAGCGGCTTGGCGCGACGGATCCTGCCGGTGCAGGTCGCGTTGCTGATCGAGTAGGCCGGCACGTCGAGGGTCTGCAGGATGCGCTCGAAGCCGGCCTTGTCCTCGATGATCTCGAGCATCTCGGCCAGCGTCATCATCTCGACGCCGTCGAGCTTGTCGGCGACGAAGGAGAAGAACGAGTCGCGCCGCTGCTCGCCGTCGCTGACGATGTCGACGCCGACCTCCTCCTGGATGCGCAGCGCCTCGAGCACGGCGGCATCGGCCAGGGCCTCGAACTCGACCTCTGGCAGCAATCCGCGGCGCTTCTGCTTCTGCGCCCGCAGCAGCTCGGGCGACCGCGGCCAACTGCCGACGACGGTGACCGGGAACATCGGCAGCGGCCGCACCTCAGGCGCCCTCGAAGAAGCCGAGGTGTTCGCACGAAGCGCCGAGCAGCTCGAAGCCGGTGGTGCGCCCGGGCTCCCACTTCTTCAGGCCCTCGAGGTCCATCATCTCCTTGTGCTGCGGATTGCCGTAGTCCATGGCGAACAGGGCGTCGAGGAACGCCTGCTCACGTTCGGCGGCGAACGACCCGGTCACGGTGAAGACGCAATGGTCGAACAGGTCGGTGGTCGACAGGATCCGGTAGCGCGTGGTGTCGATGGTGCCGTCCTTCGTCCACGTGTCCCAGTTGAGGTCGAGCAGGCAGCTGGCGGCTACCTCGCCGGCGTCGAGCGCGCGGAAGGCGTCGAGCTCGCCGCCGATGTGATCGCCGTGCTTGCCGACCAGGACGTCGAAGCGGCGCACGATGTAGCGACCGGCGGCCAACCCGGCGCGCCGCAGGTGCTCGCGCGGGATCAGCAGCGCCTGCGGCGAGTCCGCGGCGCCGAAGGCGATGGTGCGGCCCTCGAGTTCGGCCACCGTGGCGATGCCCGAGTCGACCCGCGTGATGAGGTGCGAGCGGCGGTCGCGATCGGTGTCGCGCATCGCGATGGCGCGGCAGCTGCCACCCGAGCGCCGCTGCGAGTCGAGCCAGGCCAGCGGTGAGTTCCAGGCGATGTCGACGACGCCGTCGATCAGCGACTTCACCTGCAGCTCGTAGTTGGTGAAGTAGAC
>JAGQRA010000570.1 GCA_020425885.1 Planctomycetota bacterium
CAGGTAGCTGAGCCGCACGGCGAGTTCGGGTGCGGAAAGCCATGCCGGGTCCTCGTTGCGACCGAGCTCGGGTCGAAACAGGAACGCCGGCGAGACCAGGATCTGGCGCAGCCAGGCGTGGCGGGCGGCGGCGACCGACAACCCGGCGGCGTGCAAGGCTTCGTAGTCGGCGAGCCGTTCTTCGACCTCGGCGGCGGTGACCGGGCGGCGGAAGGCGCGGGCCAGGAACGGCGTCAGCGCGCTCGCGGTCGGCTCGCCGTCGCCGAACACCCGCGCCGCCGCCGGGGCGTCGGCCAGCACCGCGGTCGCCACCGATCCGGCGGCGTCGAGGTACTTCTCGATCACGAGCGGCGAGGTGCTCTGCGCGTCACCCTGGCCGCTGAAGCCGAACGCGACGGCGTCCTCGGGCAGCAGCTCGCGGTCCTGCCAGGCGATGCCGAACAGGTCGGCGACGGTGTGTTCGTACTGGCGCGCGGTCAGCCGCCGCACGGTGGCGATGCGCGATCCCGGCAGCGGTGGCATCCGCGCGGCGAGCTGCACGATCATCGTACGGCGCGCGGCGGCGGTCGGCTGCTCGGTGTCGGCGGGCGGCATCGTCCGCGCCCGCAGACGCTGCACGGCGAGTTCGAGTTGTTCGATCGCGCGCCGGTCGTCGGCGGCGATGGCGTTGCCGGCGAACAGCTGCCCGACTTCGAAGTCGCCGTCGACGTCGTCGCCGAGGTGGCACTCGCCGCAGTGGTGGACGATCGGCGCCGGGGTCGAAGCCGGGCTCGGCACCGGTTCGACCGCCTGCGCGGCCACGGCTGCGCAGAGCAGGAGCGGCGCGGCGCATGGAACGGGCGAGGACACGGCGGCGGATCATAATGGTCGGATGGGGGGCAGGGACCCATCCAACCACCTTGGCCTCGGCTATGATCCGTCGGCCCCACCCCGGAGACACCATGTCGCATTCGCTCGCCACACCGCTCTCACTCGCCTTCGCCGTCGCGCTCGCCGTCCCAGTCGCCGCGCAGGCCGTCACCATCACCCCGGACCAGGTGCTGCGCATCCACTTCACGGTGCCGTCGCCGCCGTCGCCGACCCCCGACGTGCTGTCGCTCGGGCTCGGGCTCACGACCGTCGGCGCCGCGCACACGATGCGGACCGCGCGCCTCTACGACTGCGGCACGCTGATGGGCACCGCCACCGAGACGTCGTTCGGCACCTACACCGGGGCGCTGTCGCTCGGCGTCGCCAACGGCTGGCGGCAGGCCGGCAGCGTCTACACGTTCGGCAATCCGGCCGACGTCCTCGACTTCTCGCCGCTGCAGAACGCGACCATCCAGGGCATCATCGAGTTCGAGATCGCGACCGGCTCGGTCACGTTCGACCTCGCCAACGTCTCGCTGCGACTGATCCGCGCGACCAGCGCCAGCGGCGGTTCGGTGAGTTCGCCGCAGCCGGTCATCACCGAGAAGCTGCTCGGTCCGCGCCTCGTCGGTCCGGTGCCCGGCACCGCCGGCGCGGTCAACACCTGGACGACGCTGAGCGGCACGCCCGGCAACCTGATGCTGCACGGCTTCTCGCTCGCCTGTGGACCGATCCTCGTGCCGGTCGTGCCGCCGGTCTACTACGACATCGGCTCGCCGGTCGCGAGCGTGCTCGCCGTCATCGGCTCGAGCGGTCAGTCGACGGTGAGCTTCCTCGTGCCGGGGTATGCCGCCGGTGTGACGCTGTTCGCGCAGTCGGTCGAGCTGATCGGGCCGGACATCAAGGTCTCGAACTTCGTCGTCAACACGTTTTGAGAAGGTCGGATGGCGGGCCGGCTCCCATCAGACCGTCAGACCGTCTGAACCCCTTCATCATCTGACCCCACCAATGAAGCCGGGCTACGATCACACTCAGCGCGGACCGCTCTGGATCATCCTCGGCATCGGCGTCGTGGCGGGCGCCGTGGTGGTGCCGCTGACCGAGGAGCTCGCGGCCAGGGTCGCGCTCTGCGCATTCACCGCGGCGTTCGCGTTCCTGGCCGCGTGCTTCGCGACGCTGACCGTGCGCGATCGCGGCCAGCACCTCACCGTGCGCTTCGGCCCGTTGCCGCTGTGGGGGACCAGGCTCCGCTACGACGCCGTGCGGCAGGTCAGCGCGGCGCGCTCGCGGCTCATCGATGGCTGGGGCATCCACTGGATGCCGGGTCGTGGCTGGACCTTCAACCTCTGGGGCTTCGATTGCGTCGAGGTCAGGACGGCC
>JAGQRA010000571.1 GCA_020425885.1 Planctomycetota bacterium
CGCGACCACCGCCCGCACCGACTCGGGCACACCACCCAGCAGGTGTGGTCTGGCAACGCGCATGGTCGAGCACCATACTGCGACCATGCTGGAAGCGCGGTGCTCTGGGCTCCGGAATCCATCGACCTGGTACCTGGGTCTCGGACTCGGACTGCTGGTGCTGAGCCTGTGGGTTCCATACCTGACCGCATCCCGTACGACGCGCCACGAGGCCCGCGCCCATTCGATCGCGCAGGCGCTGCTGGAGGCGATTCCGAATCATGGCGACCGTCTCGAGCCGGTCGATTTCGAGATCGTGCTGGCGCGCTTCTTCGCGCTGGCCTCACGCGATGACGTCTTCGTCAACGATCTGGAGATCGTGACACCGCCGTTGCCGAACACGGTCATGACCCTGCGCAACAAGCACTACCTGTTCCACCTGGCCGAATCCCCACCCGACCCGAGGGAGTCTCCGAGCCGTGACGCGTTGCCGGCATACGAGGTCATGGCCTGGCCGCGGCGAACGATCGGACCGGCCCACAGCGTGTTCTTCGTCCCCGAGAATGCGATGCCCTCCTACACCCGCAACCTCGCGCAGGGCTACGCGGGCGCCGGCGATGATCGCCCGGCTCCCGGCTGCGCCCAACGGCGTCAGGCCCTGTACGAGTGGACGACTTCGTACTACGGCGTCGATGATGAACGCTGGATCGCGCTGCCCTTGCACGCAGGAGTGTGACGCACCGCGTCGACGCCGCGCGCAAGCCTGCGCCAGGTGACGCCGCAGCGGCGCTGGACGCCTGGGGTTCCGATTACGACGCCGTGCCGCGTTGCGGCGACCTCAGAAATAGTCGAGCAGGAAATCGGTGAACAGGGCGCGCATTCCGGGCTGCTCGTCGAACCGGCAGTTCTTGATCCGCATCACGGTATCGATCGTGAGGTAGCTGCGCGTCAGGAGGTTGAGTGCCTCCACCCTGAGCTGAGGCGCGAGCTCGCGATCGAACAGGACCTCCTCGAGCATCGGCACGGCCTCGGCCTCGAGCTCTCGGTCCTGGCTGTCGGACACCCTGCCGATCACGGTCGGCATCAGCAGTGCGCAGCGGCCCCAGTCGGACTTGGGCAGGTCGCGAAAGGCGTCGAAGATCACCCGCTCGGAGCCGCGCACGTTCATCAACATCAGCGGGAGATAGTTGCGCGTCGTCAGCCTGCCGTTGGGGCCGGAGTGGTCGACCAGCCGCTCGGGACCCCGGAACAGCTCCACCATCGCCTTGGCCGACTCCTCGCAATTCAGCACGGCCAGTGACTGCAGGAACGGTCGACCCTCGCCTTCCGGGGCATTGCGGAAGCGCTCGACGAAGATCGGTACGGCCCGCGGGTCGGCGGTCGCGCCGAGCAGGCTGAGCGTCATCTGCAGGCGGGTACCGGTCGCCGTTGCCACATCCTCGAGCAGGGCGGTCGCGATCTCCGTTCGCCCGCGCCGCGTCAGCTCGCGCACCGCGAGGCTCTTGGTCTCCCACGCCTCGTCTGGCTGGCTGAGCAGCTCGTAGACGTCGGCGGCGTCGTCGCCTTCGACGAGCATCAGCGCCTTCGCCAGTTCGAAGCGGATACCGGGGCGCGGATGGCTCGACAACCGCAGCAGGCTGTCGCGCAGATCGCCGAGCTCGCCGATGGTGCAGTGCTTGACCGCCAGCGCCAGCGTGCCCATGTCCTCGCCATCGAGGGCCTCGCGCAGCCAGGTCGTACCGGCGGTGTCGCCGACTGCATGCAGGACACCGGCGATGATCGCCTTGAATTCGCCAACGGCCTCATGCCAGCGTCCGCGCAGGATCTCGGCTGCCTGGGCGACGGGGAGCTTCAGCGTCGCGGCGAGGACCTCATCGCGGATGGCGGCCGGCAGATTGGCCATCATCTGTTGGCGGAAGAGCGGCACCACCTCGTCAGGCAGCCGCTTCCGCACGGCATCGAGCCAGGCCTGCCGGGCGCGCGACTCCATTCGCGGCCACATCGAGGCCAGTCGGGCCAGCGTCGCCGGTTTGCTCGACCGGGCCAGCGCGCCGAGCGCCGCGCGGCGGATGCCCTCGTTGTTGTGCTCGAGAGCCCGCTGCAGCGCCTCGTCGAACGCCGGATTGGCCATGCGCCCCATGGCCTCGACACAGTTGCGCACCATGTCCTGCATGCTCGGATCGCCGAAGTGGCGGTCCATGGCTTCGATCAGCGGCTCGACCATCTCCTCGGGACCGTCCCAGAAGAACTCCGTCGCGGTCTGCCAGGTCTCACGGCGGCCGGCGCCCTGGAGATTGGCCACGATGTGCTCCCTGACCTGGCGCCGGGTGCGATCGTATTCGAGCCCGTGCCGATTCGGATACTCGAGCGCTACCGGGAAGTCGGCGTAGAAAGGTTGCAGCGAATAGGGGTTCTGCGGCTGCTTCGACGCCACCGGGCCCCGGCTGTCGGCCCCCTGGCCAGCCGCGTCGAGTGACTGCCCTGCCGCCAGCGAGGAGAGGCACGACAGCAACGCTGAGATCAGAGCAGAGGACGAGATGCGCATCGGCAGTTTGGATTAGCTCGGCAGGTTCGGGGCGTCACAGGCAAATCCCGAAGCGGCGGGATCTGGCCGTTGGCACGAACGCGGCAGGTTGGCAGGACTCCCCGAATCATCGGGGCGCGGCCAGGATGCCTTGCACGAACAACAATCGGCTCTCGGCCACGCGGTAGTCGAGCTGGTTGCGCAAATGTCTGGTGCGGGCCTCGCTGAGGTCCTGATTGCGTCGTTGCACCTCGAACGCCGTCGAGGCGCCGACCAGCAGCTTGACCTTCTCGGTATCGAGATTGGTGGCGGCCAGGCGCACGGACTCGCCGCTGGCACGGATGCTCTCGGCCAGGCTGTTCAGGTTGCGGGCGGCCTGGCGCACCTCGCGCGTCGCCTCGAGGGTCGCGGCGTGGAGTTGGCGGCGCCTGCGCTCGACCTCGAGCTCGGCACGGGTCCGCGCCGCTCGGGCGGCATTGTTGCCGAGCGGCAGCGAGAACTCGAGGCCGACGGACCAGTCCGGGTATTGGGCCTCGGTGGCATCGCGCCATGCCTGATGGAACTGATCCCGGGCGCCGTCACTGGACCAGGCGCCGATCAGGTCGAGGCTGGGCAGCGCGTCGCTGCTCGCCTGCTCGAGCGCGACCTCGGCCTGGGCGACCTGGCTGCGCAGACTGCTGAGGTCCGGCCGGTTGGCCAGCGCCACGCCGACGAGCGGTTCGTAGGCGCGCTTCTCGGTGCTCGGCTCGACCGTCATGTCGCTGATCGGGCGCAGGTTCACGCGCCAGAAGTCCGGGCTGGCGGCGTCGAACAGCAGCCGGCGGAGATCGTCCTCCCGTGTTCGGATCTCGTTCTCGGCGGTGATCAGCTCCTCCTGACGGCGCGCCACCTCGGCCTCGTCGGCGACGCGATCGCGCGGCGCCAGATCGCGCACCCGGATGCGCTCCGCGGTGATCCGCAGCTGCTCCTTGGCGACGTCGAGGGCCGACATCACGACCCGCCAGTTCTCACGCGAGTAGACCAGCTCCCAATAGGCCTCGACGATGCCCTGCAACGTGTCCTGCACCGTCGAGTCGAAGTCGTGCCTCGCCTGGTTGTGGACGAAGCTCGCGAGGTTGACCGAGGCGAGGTTGTAGTCGGTCCAGGCACCGCGCAACAATGGCTGGCGGTAGCTCGCCGACCACTCGGAGGTGAACAGCTTGTCCGGGAACGCGTTCGACCCGGAGGTGACGAATCGCGCCGGGCGGTAGGAGAGGTCGAACAGTCCGCCAGTGATCATGCGCTGACGCCAACCGATCGCGCCATCGAGCGTGACCTGCGAGTTGGACGGTTGGAAATCACTGCGACGCGGTGAGTCGGCCTCGCCGTAGTTGCCGTTCACGTACAGCTCGGGTTCGAAGCCGGCCTCGGCGAACAACATGTCGAGCCGAGCCTGCTCCGGCAGCAGTTCCGCGGCACTGAGGTCGACGTTCTGGGTGCGTCCCATGCGCAAAGCGTCGTCGAGGGTCAGAACCCGGATCGGCGCACCACGGTCATCGGCCTCGGCGTCGACCGGAACCGGCGGCTCGACCCGGGCAGGCGGCTGTGGATCCTGTCGCTGCGGATCCGGTCCCTTGGTCGGTTCACCCTGCGGCGGCTCGATCGGGTCCCGCTCCTTGCCGGTCTCCTGCGCGGGGAGCAAACCGATGCAAACTGCCGGAATGAGAACCTTGAGTTTGGAGCTTAGCTTCATGACCGCCGCGCAGTGAAGGCGTCGCAGAACGTAGCTCTTGCTCTGATCGATGCCCAGGAAGAACCAGCGGCGATGATGTGGCACTTCGGCCGGGTCGGACTACTCGCCGGTGACGAAGCGCTCGAGTGACTCGGCGCGCCACGCGGCGAAGTTGCTGGCCAGGCTGAGACACAGTCCCGCTCGCGCCACCAGCCCTTCGGGGTCGGGCAGGATCACGAGCTGCCGCAGCTCACGCTGCAACCTCGTGAATCCGCTGCGACCCGGTTCGATTCCCCAGGCGATCTGATGCACCGTGACGTAGTCGGGTGCCAGGCGCGCCGGTTTCCAGCGCCGCAACTGCAGCACCAGTCCATCGCGCTCGCGATCGGACAACAGATCGCCGAAGCCATACAGCATGGCCGCCAGTCGATCCGGGCCGTCGAGCTCGACATCACACCGTTGCTTCAACTCGCCGAGCAACAGCCGCCGGACGAATTCGCAGCGCCCGGCGTCGAGCCCGAGCGCCGGCAGCATCGCCAGCGCATGCCCGGCGTCGCCGAGGATGCCGTTGCCGACCTGTCCGCTCAGCAGATAGGGCCGCCGTCGCTGCCAGGAATCCTCGTCGGCAACCATCACCGCGTCGATCACGCTGCGGCCGGCGGCCACGATCTCGGGCATCGGACGCCCCTGCACCGCGGACGATTCGACGAGTGCCGCCAGCGCCAGGATGCGCTCGTCGCCGAACGACGACGGCAGGCGCTCGCAGAGCCAGTCGCTGGCCGCGGTGAACGCGCGTTGCCGAACCCCGGGTGAGACCCCGGCGGCGATCAGCGCGCGGACTGCGAACGCGACCTCGCGCACCGAGCGTCGATCGTCGGCGACGCCACCGAGAGACAGCTCCTCGGCGATCGCATTGGCCAAGGTCTGGACCCGCTCGTCGGCTGCCAGCATCGCGCCCTCGCTGCGCAACGCGCGCAAGCGGATCTCCCGATGCGTGCGCAGCTCGTGATCGAGTCGCCGAATGGCGAGAGAATTGCGCGGACTGAGCCAGCTGTCGAGCGGATCGCGCATCGCGTGCACCGCCGAATCCAACGCCGCGGTCAGCTCGGTGGCGGACTCGATCTCGAAGCGCCGTCGCATCGCATCGATGGCCTCGAGGCGGGCCAGCTCGGCGGTGGTCGGGACGACATTGGTCGGGACGGCGTTGCCGTTTGCCGCCCCTGCCATGGCCTCGGCCCCTGGCTCGGCCTCCGCTGCCGTCTGCTGCTCGGCTGCCGCCAGGGACTCGGCATCGCCAACCGAACCGGATGCTGCGGCGGCGGGCAACGCGGCGAATTCGACCCGGGTCGAGCCGGTGTCCTGACATGCCCCGTGCAACCACGTCGCCGCCCCGAAGGCGATCGCCGCGGCGGCCGCGGCCAACAACCACGGCAAGCGTCGCGGTGGACTCGGCTGCCGCCGTTCTGCGCGTAGCACGACCGAATAGAGCTTGCCGGCGTAGCCGGGACTCGGATCCGTGCGAACGGTCCGCAGCCGCTCGAGCAGCGTGACCGTGTCGGCCATGTCGAGCGCCATCGTCGGGTCGCTCGCGATCCGACCGCGAAGGGCGGCCAGCTCATCGGCGGTGCCCTGCTCGAGCAGCAGGTCGATCGCCTGCAGATCGGCGGCGTTGCCGCGATCGTCGGCCAATTCCTCGGATCCCCGGTTCGAACTCATCCCAGCCCCCCGACTCTCCGGCCCTGGTTGCTGCCAGCCCCTTCGTCATCATGGCCCAGCATCTGCTTCAGGGCCTGGACCGCGTTGTGCATCCGGGATTTCACCGTTCCGACCGGGATGCCGAGCAGATCACTGATCTCGGCGTACGGTCGTTCCTGATAGACGGCGAGTTCGAACACCAGGCGGTGCGGCTCCGTCAGGCTTTCGAGGGCGCTGCGCAACGCATCGCGCTCCTCGTTGTCCGACAGCTTCTCCGCCGGCGTCGGCTCGTGCCCGGCGTGGTCGAAGCTGCGTCCGGTCTCGCCGCCGGGCAGCAGGACCTGGTCGATCGAGTGGAAGCGGGGCCTTGGCCGCATCGCCCGGTAGTGATCGATCCACAGGTTGGTGGCCACGCGGTAGACGAAGGTGACCATCTTGCCCTCGGGCCGGTAGCGCTTGCAGCCGAGCAGCAGCTTGAGGAACAGGTCCTGCGCCAGGTCCTCGGCCCGATCGCGGTCCCAGCAGAGCCGGAAGAAGAACTGCACGATCCGGTCGCGGTAGAGATCGACCAGCTGGCGGAAGGCCTGCTTGTCACCTTCGCGGTAGCGCGCGAGGTAGTCGATTTCGTTGCCGATCGGGACTGGTTGCTTCAAGGCTCGGATTCTCCGAGAGGGACGTCATGCCAACGACGGCGCCGGCCCCGGGTTCAGACATCGCTCATCATCTTCGCCAGATCGGCCAGAAATGGAAAGTCCGCCGAGTCCCGGCATCGGAACGCGCAGCGGCGCCCAAGCCCCGCTGTGACCGAGATTTCGAGCCACAGCGTCGCGTCCGGCAGGTAGCTGCTGACGCGATCGGCCCACTCGACCACGCAGACCGCCCGCGAATCGAGCAGGTAGTCGAGGCCGCCGTCCTCGAGGAAGGCGGCAAGCTTGTCCGGCAGGTAGGCGTCGGCATGCAGCAGCGGCCGGGGCCCGGGGTGCTCGATGACGAGGAGATAGGTCGGGCTGCTCACGGCGTCGGGATCGAAGACCGCCAGTCCGCGCGCCAGACCGCGCACCAGGGTGGTCTTGCCGGCGCCGAGGTCGCCGATGAGCCCGAGGCACTGTCCCGGCCGCAGCTGCGATCCGAGCCAGGCGCCGAGCCGTTCGGTGGCTTCTGGCTCCCGAGGCAGCTCGATCGAACACGCCGTCACCAAGATCTCAGTCCTCGAGGCTGAAGGAACCGACGAACGAACGGTGGCGGGCGCCGGAGCGATGGGTCACGCCGAGGCCGGCAAGCGTCCCGGCGCTGCGGTGCACCGGTGTTCCCGTCGACTCTCCGGTGTAGCGGGCGACACGTCCGGCGATCGCGACCCGGATGGAGACCTGCGATCCATCACTGGCCATCGCGGTGCCGAAGTAATGTCCGTCGTCGGTTCGCAGCATCGCCTGCAACAACAGCTCGTGGGCCGACAACTGCAGCTCGAGCCGATGCCTGAGCCTGGCGGTCGAAACGGTCTCGCTCCCCGAGCACGCGGGAGACACTGCCATGTGCGCGCCCAATAGCAGCAGGCACGCACGATGCAAGTCCGACCGGTTCATCACCTACAGGGTATCGCTGCAAGGTCGACAGGTCGAGCAACTGGCCCGTGAAGGCGCCTCAGCCGAGCCGGTGTTCGTAGCCTCTGGGCAACACGCGCTCCCTGCAACCGTCCCGATGGACCAGCCACAACCCGGGACGCGCCGTCACCGTGCCGATACCCACCCGGGATCGCTGGCTCAGCGGTCCGCCCTTCGCCATCCGCCGGCCCTTCGCAACCGTCCACAGCAGAGCATGGTCCTCGCCGTCCTCGAGGGCGTGACGCAGCGCCTGCGCGTCATCGCCACCGGCGGCGCGCACCGCGGCGGCCCGGATCGGGATGGCATCGACGGCGAGTTCGGCGCCCAGACCACCGCTGGCTTGCAGCAGCGTCGCGAGGTCGAGCAGGAGGCCGTCGCTGACGTCGATCGCCGCCGTCACCGCCGGCTGTCGCGCCAGCCACGCGCCCTCGCGCAACGGCGGCGCGAAGCGCAGGTGCCAGCCGAACCGGGAACCGCCGAGCGGGCCGCTGACGTGGATCGTGTCGCCGGCGCGCG
>JAGQRA010000572.1 GCA_020425885.1 Planctomycetota bacterium
CGACCTGGCGGGCTCGACCAGCATCAATGCCGGCGCCAAGGGCTTCGCCGACGGCTTCTACAACCGCGCCGGCAACCCCGGTTCGCGCCTGCTGTCGATCGGCGGCATCTGCGAGGACGCGATGATGGCCGTGCTGTCGGGGCTCTCGACCTTCGGCGGCCACGTCGGCGCCGGCGCCTCGTATGGCGCGTTCATCGCAGCGCTCGGTCACGTCCCGTCCCGCCTGCACGCGATCGGCAATCAGGCGCGACAGCACGCCACCGGCCAACCGTTCAGCCCGATGTTCCTGGTCTGCGCCCACGCCGGCCTCAAAACCGGCGAGGACGGTCCGACCCACGCCGACCCGCAGGCGCTGCAGCTGCTGCAGGACAACTTCCCGCGCGGCACCCTGATCACGTTGACGCCGTGGGATCCGCAGGAGACGTGGCCGCTGGTAGCCGCCGCGTTGCGGCATCGCCCGGCCGTGATCGCGCCGTTCGTGACCCGGCCGAGCGAGCCCGTGCTCGACCGCGCCGCGCTCGGGCTGGCTCCGGCGACCGACGCCAGCCACGGCGTCTACCATCTGCGCAAGGCGCGCAGCGATGGCCCCGGCGACGGTGTCGTCGTGCTGCAGGGCAGCGGCGTCACCTACGCGTTCATCCAGGATGCGCTGCCGCTGCTCGACCACGCCGGCATCGATCTCGACGTCTACTACGTCGCCAGCGCCGAGCTGTTCGAGCTCTTGCCGGCAGAAGAGCAGGAACGGATCTTCCCCGCCGCGCACGCCGCGATCGCCATGGGCATCACTGGCCTCACGCTGCCGACGATGTATCGCTGGATCACCTCGCCGCGCGGTCGCAAGGCGACCATGCACCCCTATCAGAAGGGGCACTATCTCGGCAGCGGTCAGGCCGAGATGGTGCTGCTCGAGGCCGGCCTCGACGGCCGCAGCCAGTTCGAGGCGGTGCGCAGCTTCATCCGCAGGTGAGGGCCGAGGCGCGCGGTGGCGCACCGACGCCAGCGTTCAGTGCGGCAGTGCCTGCCCCGGAACGACTGCCGCGAGGAACTCGGCAGCCGGAATGCACAGCACGCCTTGCCGGCGCAGCCGCGCATCGCCGCAATAGACGAGGACCCTCCGGGCCTCAGGATAGTCCTCGCCGAAGGCAGCCAGGCTCTTGAGATCGGCGGGACGCACATGACGGCTGTTCTTGACCTCGATGGCCAGGAACGTGTCTTCACCGTAGAGCACGAAGTCGACCTCGGTGCCGCTGCGCGTTCGCCAGAACTGCAGGCTGACCGCGGCGTCGCTGTAGTCGATCCAGGCGCGCAGGTGCTGCGCGACGAGGCCTTCGAGCGCCGCGCCTTCGATCTCCTCGCCGCGATCGAGCGGCCCGGTCGGCCGCAGCGAGCGATAGACACCGACATCGAACCAGTAGAATTTGGGCGCGCTCGTCGTCTGCCGGCGCGCGCGGCGTTGGAACGTCGACACCCTGTAGCCCAGCAGCAGGTCTTCGAGGACCTCGAGGTAGCTGTCGACCGTCGTCCGGCTCACCTGGCACTCGCGGGCCACGTTCGCGAGGTTCAGCGTCGCCGCCTGAGAGAAGCTCATCGCTTCGAGGAAGCGACCGAATGAATCGAGGTTGCGCACCATGCCCTCGGCCTTGACCTCCTCGCGCAGATACAGCGCGACGTAGGCACGCAGCGCGCGGTCCGGCTCGGACGCACCGAGAACTCCCGGGACGAGGCCGAGCCGCAACGCGGATCCGAGCTCGAAGGTCGCGCCGAGTTCGGCCGCGAGGAACGGGTGCATCGCGCAACGTGCGGCGCGGCCGCCGAGCAGGTCGACACTGGTCCGCCGCAGCTTGCGCGCGCTCGAGCCGCTGAACACGAAGCGCAGGCCCGGTCGCTTCTCCTCGATCAGCGAGTGCGCCACGCTGAGCACCGCCGGGGCCCGCTGGACCTCGTCGAGCACGACCGTTCCGGGTTGCGACTGGCCGTCGACCCGCTCGCGCAGTGCTTCGGGCGAGGTCTGCAGCAATCGTTCGAGAGCGGGGTCGAGCAGGTCGAGCCACAGAGCATCCGGATAGGCCTGCCGCAACCAGGTCGACTTGCCGGTGCCACGGGGGCCGAAGAGGAAGTAGTGCGAGCGCGGCGGCACGAAGAATCGCGGCAGTCCCGTCATTTTCGCTGCGATATTTCCATCTCTGGTGAAAATCTGCAAGCCTCAGGGGTGGCTGGCCGGATCGACGACCGCAGCGCCGAAGCTCCGCTGGCAGCGCCGGCACGTTCAGCCAACCGTAGAGGTTGTTGCCCCAGGCGACGGCCTGGCCATCGGCAATTCACCAGACTCAAAACACGCCGATCGTGAGCTGCAGGGCATTGGAGCTGCTGAGAAGTGCCCCGGCTGCGCCGAGCTCGAGCTGCAGCACCTGGTGGTACAAGTCGATGCCCACGAGCCCCAGATGCCGCGGAATGGGCAATTGGTAGAGCGCGGCTCCGCTGCTGTTCGGGCTGATCAGAGACAATGCCTCGGCGCTGGCGAGCAAGAGGCAGCCTTGGCCGGCGAGCGGGGAGTAGACGCTGAGAGCGTGTCCGGGAGAAGTCAGACCGACCAGTATCGCCGCCAACCCGTTCGTCGACAGGCCAGTTGTAGAGGATGAAAATGTGCCGCCGATCCAAGGTGACGCGGCGCAGGTCAGCTCGATCGGCCCGAGCGAACCCGAGCATGTCGTGGGAATGGATACCGATTCGGCCGGACAAGTGGCACGGAGGATTGCAAGCCCGCCAGCACCAATTGCGGATGCCGAGAATGGAGTGCCAGCGAAGGAAAACAGGCCGCCAACGACAAGTTCGCCCTGCTCCGTGAACGAGAGTGAGTAGACATGTTCGTTCACTCCCCAATCGATCCCTGACCAAGATTGCCCGTCGAACCTCGCGATGTTTACAGCACTGGTTCCTGCAAGGCGGAAGTCACCGCCAATGACGATGTCGCCATTTGGCAAGGCCGCCATCGCCGCTATTCGGACATAGGGTCCTGGGGAGCCAACTGGAGTCCACATGGTACCGTCCCATCGGGCAATGGAATCAGCACTGACTCCTCCTGCGCTTGTGAACGTGCCACCAGCGATCAGTCCCCCGCCCGGTAGGGCAAGGAGAGCTCTAACCTCTGCACCTCCTATTCCTTGACCGACTTGTTGCCACCCGACTCCGTTCCACTTGGCAATGCAACTTGCTGGAATGCCGCCCGCAGTCGAAAAAGGTCCTCCAGCAACGATATCGCCATTGGGAAGTTGGCATAGATCGAAAACCTGCCCCAGTCCATAGCCGCCCATGCCCGAACCCATCGCCTGCCAGGACGATCCATCCCACTTCGCCACGTTGTTCGCCGTGACGGAGCCAGCGTTGGGGAAAAACCCTCCAGCGTAGAGTTCGCCGCCTGTCCCCACAAGCAGGCAGAGTACGACGTAGGACCCGGGTCCTGTCATCCCACTTCCCATAGGATGCCATGATCCCCCATCCCACCGCGCGATGTTCATGGCGCTCACTCCACCTGCGGATGAGAAACTGCCGCCAACGACGATGTCGCCGCCTGGCAGCATCACGGCGGAATAGACCGGACCATCAGTACCCGATCCGAGCGCTGACCAGTGCGCACCATCCCACACGGCTACGTGCGCCGCATGGATATCTCCAATGGTGGTGAACCCGCCGCCTGCGATAAACCCGCCGCCTGCGCGGGCCGCGATGGCGTAAACGTACGAATCGGTTCCGTCACCTATGGACGACCACGCAGTTCCGTCCCACATCGCGACATTGCGCGCATGAATCCCGCCGACCCTACCGAAGGAGCCAGCGACGAGCATTCGCCCCAACGGCAGCAAACACAGTGAGTACACGCGTTGCCCACCCGTGCCCGTCGAGAGTGAGACCCAAGTTGATCCATCCCACGTTGCGACGCAGCTGGGAAACCCGGCAGCGTTGAAGGACCCTCCTACCACCAGATCGCCTGCCTGGGTGATCTTGACATCGTATACGGTACCAGTCGGGCCCGTAGAGCCGAACGCACTCCACGTAGCACCATCCCAGCGCGCAATGCCATACGCGGATCCTGTGCCAGCAGTAGTGAAGTTGCCGCCAGCGACAACATCTCCGTTCGGAAGTTCCGCGAGAGCCGTAACGAAGCCAGGGGAAACGCCCTGCGCAAAGGCGTGCCAAGCCGCTCCATCCCATCGTGCGATGTTGCGGGCGGCTATTCCTCCAGCGGACGAAAAGGTCCCACCCACGATGATATCGCCGCTCGAATGTGCCAGCAACGAGTAGCCAAAGCCAGCCAGGCCGGATCCCAGTGGATGCCACATCGATCCGTCCCATCTGGCAATCCCACTGCAGTTGACCCCTCCGGCCTGCGTAAACACTCCAGCGGCAACAAGATCTCCATTCGAAAGCGGACAAAGAGCAAAGACCCTTTCGTTCAGTCCAGCTCCCAGTGAGTGCCAGGAGGTGCCATCCCACATCGCGATATTACTCGCCGGCACGCCTCCGGCGGTTTGGAAGTCGCCGCCAGCGATGAGGGCGCCATTCGCTAGCACCGCAAGAGCCTTCACATCAGTGTAGCCGCCGTCGGCAACGCCGCTGCCGAGGCGCGCCCAGATACCGGTTACCGGGTCGACGGCTACAATACCAAATGCACCCTCTGTTCCGGCGGCGTCAAAAGCTCCTCCAAGGACAATGAGTGGTTGCGCGGGACCTGCACCGTCGGGATCCCAGACCGTGCTGGCCACAACCCACTTGTCAGTCCCGCGAACGGCCGAGCCAGTGACCCACTCCGTTCCGCACTGCGACCGCCCCAACGCCGCCAGCACACATGGGAGGACGCTGCCCAAAACGGGGACGAACCTAGTCGTCCAGTGCGATGTGTGCGCAACGGCGGTGTTCATGCTTTCCTCTACGGACACGATGTGGACAGGATACCGCCCATGGGGCAATACGTCTCGGCGACCTGCGGCAAGCCGCATTGCGGTAGTGCGGAACGCCGGCAACCCTTGCCTTACTGTGCTTACGCGGTCCGCAAGGGCCAACAGTACCATGATCCCGTTCCATTTGCCCCCTTGCTCTTCGGCTGACTCCGGCCGCAACTCGGTTCCGGGGACCGGGATGCGGCAGCAGGCGATCTCCTCAGCCATTCTTCACAGCGGTGAGGAGTCCTCGATCGCCCATCGCCCCGACGAAACTCATGGATACCATGTATTGAATGCACCTGCGGCCCAGAAGTTGTGCATCGTCAGGAACAACTGTTGATAATCGTACTGCATGGTAGCCCAAGGGATTACGCCCTGATGCAGAGCCGCCAGCACTTTGGCCTGGTGGAAAGCAGCGCTGGCCAGCGCCTGCGCAGTTGCCGAAGACGTCTGCAAAACATACCCGTTAGGCACTGTGGCAGAAAGACGGTACCCGTACTCGGACTGGAGCGACCAAGTAGCCATGTTCTCGGCCGCCCAAAGCTCCTGGATAACCAAGGCTGGGTCCTGTAGCAACAGACCGCACCCATTAGGCCCACTGGTCAACGTGGCCGCATTAGCGACGAGCAGGCTATAATGACTGCGATTCGTCCCATCCCGCAGTCTTGGCGGTGGCTCGTACTCAGGATGGGCTGGGTCGTTGGTCGGCATTGAGGCATACGTATACGACAGACTCCAGGTCCTGAAGGACGCCATGGCTTGGATCGTGGGCTGTATTGATGTAGTACCTCCAACGCCATAGTCGCGCACGAATACCGTTCTCGATGATCCGGACCCAGCATCGAACTGGGGGCCGTAGAAAAGGCCATCGCCGTAGTGCCAGGCGATGAAATTGACATTCCACCTCGTGCCGGTTGTCGGGTCGAAGTCGGGCCCTCCGATCTTGCCGACGTTTGCCGAGAACAGGCAGAACCCTATCCCGTCACCGCCCGGGTTCCCCGTGTACGTTGACGGCACCTTGGTCGCGAGGTTGATTGCCTCCGGATACGTCTGCCCCCACCCGACGAGGCCCGCCTCCATGGCAATTACCGGCTTGAAGGCGGTTAGGAGGAATCTAGCGTTATCGCACTTGCGCTCAATATCCCGTGGTCCGTTTCCATAGAAGTTGAAGCCAAGTACGTCGAGATTTGGGTTGCGCGCCAAATCGCGATGCGCTGTATCGCTGTAATTCCATACTGCCGGAGTCACCGCAGTCTGCGCTCTCCCGTCGTTGAATGCCTTTATCAGTTCCAGGGAAGTGGTGATCCAGTTGAACTGCTCCATATGGTTAGAGTCAAAGAGCGGCTCGTTCATGACGTCCCAAACCAGCAGCGTACGCTGCGCGTAGTCCGTATCTTGTGGATGCTTCATGTAGGGATACGCTGCGTCAAGCATGTCCAGGATGAACGCTGCTTCGGGGTCGTCATCGACGAAGAAACCGCCACGGGAGTTGATGACTTCAGTTCCTGGAGACCTGATCCAATTGGCGTAGTTGTAGTCAGCGTAGTAGTCGGGCAGCCCCCCTGCCAAGGACGTGGGGTCGGGCTCAACGAAGTCGTTGTCCCACACAACCGGTTTTACATGCAGCCCCTCACTCTGACACAGTCCCAGGAAGTGCACGAACTTGTTGTGCATTATCGTTGGCTGGAAACGCCAGTAGTGATATGAGAGCCAGACTCGAACAGTGTTGAAGCCGACGTCTCGGATTCGACTGAGTTGAAGCTGTATGTCAGTCGCCACTGGACCCGCCAACGCATAGGCCTTCCATGCTGCGGCTGGAGATGCAGTGTCATTCCAAATCAGGTTCGGGTTCGTCGCTCCGACAAGGACCCCGATGTCCGTTGTCGAGTCCTTCGTGAAGGTTGGAATGAAGTTGACTCCGTGCACATTGCGATAGTCAGCATCGATGTCATCCATCGGATGTTGCGCAATCGCCATCGGAAGAAGAGCAAGATGCGCAAGAAGAATCTTGGAATGTCCCATGGCTGTTCAAAGATCGATTGGTTCGGAAAGCCGCGACAACGGCTGGCGACAAGGACGCTTGCCGCTGGCGCCTTATCGCTGCGTTGACTGCTTCCCGCACTTCTCAGGCAAGTTTCCTAGCTTCATGAGCACGCGCACAGCTTTGCGCAGCCGTCGGCGGGACTTCTCCACGGCCGTGACGGTGATGCCTCGCAACTTGGCAATCATGACATTCTTGACTGACCCGGTCCGCAGGATCGCTAGCGTTTCACGATCTCCGCGCCCAAGTATGCGGTCCAACTCTTCGACCAATTCGCTCGCTGCGCCTGTCGAGAACTCGGAACCCGACTTCGCGTGCGGAAGAGAGTCGAGGCGGAACCCGGTCAGCAACTTCCGACGACATCCGTTGCGTGCCCGCTGCGCTAGGAACGGAAGGACGAGTGCAACCGCCCAACGGCATGCTTCCGACGATGCATGGTCCGCCGGAAACCGGCCCCATGCCGACGCGATGATCTCGGCGGCGAGGTCTTCACGATCGTGTTCACTCCATACCCGCGCGCGGCACCGCGATTCGATTTTGAAACGGAGGTTCTCCCAGGAGCTGCCACCGACGTGGCTGTCGGCGGTCCCCCACGCTTCTTCGATGGCATCCGAATGCGAACTGCGAACTGCGAACTGCGAACTGCGAACTGCGAACTGCGAACTGCGAACTGCGAACTGCGAACTGCGAACTGCGCGAAACGCACAACAGGCATTCGTCTTTCATCGGTTCCTCCGCTGACTATCGCGAAGCACACGACATTCTCCCGCTCGTTACTTCTCGATGCTGGGCAACCTACCGCATTCCGCAAGTCATGCAACACCCCGCTCCGGCCCCGGCGACCGACCTCAATACGCACTTGTTGGCCAACGAGGACTCGGCAACTCGCCACGGCCTTGCCACCGAGTCTTCGGTTGCCTCGGCAGCGGTCAGGCCGAGATGGTGCTGCTCGAGGCCGGCCTCGGCCGCCCTGACACCACCGGCAGGCAGGTCCCCGATGGCGCGGGTCGAGCACTCGGGCTACCCTGAAATCGTGCTCGATACCGTGCGCGCTGCCCTGGCCGAAGTGATCCGCGCCGGCCCGCCGGCGCGATTCTTTGTTCTCTTCGGATCCGCGGCGACCGGACGGGCGCGCGCCGACAGCGACCTCGACCTGGCCTGGCTGCCGACCGACCGCGAGCTTCCGCTGTCCGAAGAGCTCGCTCTCCAGGCCGAGCTGACCCGCGCCGCCGGGCGCGAGGTAGACCTGGTCCGGCTCGATCACGCATCGACGTTGTGTCGACACGAGGTGGCGCGCGACGGGGTGCTGATCGCCGGAGATCGGGACGCCTTCATCCGCTTTCGGGCCGTCGCCGCGGCCGAGTTCCTCGACTTCGAACCGGCGCTGCGCGACGCCACGGCGCGCTATCGGCGCCGGCTCCTGAAGCAGGCGCGAACGTGACCGACCCTGCGATCGTGATGCGCAAGTTGGCAGCCCTGGCGGAACACACGTCGCGCCTCGAGCGGCGCCGTCCGCCGACCGCCGACGCGCTCGGCGCCGACCTCGAGCTGCAGGACGCGCTGTCGATGAGCCTCCTGGTCAGCGTCCAGGCGGCGCGAGCTGCCGACCGGCATCGCCGCGCTGCGCGCGTTCCAGGTCGCCGTCGCCGTGCACCTCGGGCCCGACGGGTAGAGGTGCTGGCAACTGCCAGGACATCGTTGTCGCCCGCACCGGCGAGCCCTCCACTCCCAAGTGACCTGACTCGTGGCGCTATCGCCGCCTGACGGCCAGCTCGTCGCGTCAAGTCCAGATCCTCGGCCCGGATTTCGCCACCGTCTGCAACCTCGGTCAGGACCGGCGAGCGACATCGTGTGGAGCGGGGCCGCGCTCGACTTCACGGCGTATAGGTCAACGACCCCGTCACCGCGCAACTGAACGGCGTCGTGACGACGACCGCTGCCGGGCCGACGGCGCCGGGCGGCAGGATGCCGTTGATCAGGGACGCAGACGTCGAATTGATCGTCATCGGGTTGCCGCCGATCGTCACGCTCGTGCCCGGCACGAAGTTCTGGCCGACGATCAGCAGCTGGGTGCCGCCGGCCGCGGGGTAGCCGCCGATGCCGAGCACGCTGGTGATGACCGGCGAGACGTTGAACGGCGACGACGCGCTCTGGGTATCGGCGTTGGTGACCGTGAGCGAGGTGTTGCACGGCAGGCCGGCGGGGCCGGCGAAGGTGATGGCCGTGGGCGACGTCGACAGCGTCGGCGTGACGATGCCGTTCACCTCCAGGGTCAGGCCCGGCAGGAAGCCCGAGCCGAGGATCGTCACCGTCGCACCGACCGCCGCCGCGCGTGGCGTCACCGAGTTGATGACCGGCGGCGGCGCCGTCTGCACGTCGAAGGACACGAGGTTGGTGACCGCGATGTGGGCCGCCGGGGTGTCGAAGATCGCGCCCTGCAGCGAGGCCCGGATCAGCGCCGGCAGCGCCGGAATCGTCGTCGACCATGGCGCCATGGCGCCGAGTTGGGCGAAGGCGGTCGGCCCGCTCGGATCGAGGCACAGCTCGCCGATTCCCATCGGCAACTGCACCGGGGTCTGCGCGGCCTGATCGCCGAAGGCCGCCCACAGCACGAAGAACGGCGGCGTCGGTGACGGCTGCGGGTTGCTGGGCGGCACCGCCATGCTGATCTGGAACGGCACGTTGGCGGGCACGGTGACGTTGCGGTTGCCGATCTGGCCGGCGGCGCCGTTGACGAACAGCACGTCGTAGGGTCCGCCCTGCTGCGCGCCGACGTTGCCGTTGTTGCAGTTGTAGAGCCCCGAGACGGCGTCGACGGCGGTGCGGGCATCGAGGCGGCCGTGGCCGAAGTAGTTGTCGCGGCCGGGCGTGTCCTCGGTCGGCGGGCCGACCTGATCGATCGCGCCCAGGCGCAGCAGGTCGTAGACATCCTGCTGCGAAAGCGGCGGGATGTTGAGCCGAGCCGCCTCGGCCAACAACAGGCCGACGATGCCTGCCGTGATCGGCGTCGCGAAGGAGCAGCCCGAGACCACGCTGTAGGAGTTGACCGCCGAGTCGTGCATGACGGTGGCGATGTCGAGCCCTGGCGCGACGAAGTCCAGCGCCGCGCCGGTGCCGGAGAACGAGGCCCGCGAATCGAAACGCGTGGTGGCGCCGATCGAGATCGTCAGCGGCGAAGCGCCGGGGTAGCTGACGTCGGCGTTGCCGATGCCGCCGTTGCCGGCGCACGAGATCAGGATCTTGCCGGCATTGCGCGCGGCCTGCAGCGCGTTGATCAGGGTCGAGCTGCCCGGGTAGTTGATCAGGCTCATCGACACGACCTGAACCTGCGGCAGCGTCGCGACGTAGTTGAGGGCCGAGGCCAGGTTCGCGGTGGTGCCGCCGTTGGACGAGTTGAGCACCTTGATCGGCAGCACCTTGCACTGCCAGTCGACACCGGCGACGCCGAAGCCGTTGTTGGCGTTGGCGCACATCGCCCCGCTGACCCATGAGCCGTGCGGATGGTCGGCCTCCGGATCGTTGTCCTGATTGACGAAGTCGTAGCCGCCCGGCGCGATGCGGCCGATGAAGTCGGTGTGGTCGCTGTCGATGCCGGTGTCGAGCACCGCGATGATCGTCGTCGTTGATCCGGTAGTGACGTCCCAGGCGTCGGTCGCGCGGATGTCGGCACCAGGCGTGCCGCCGGCCTGGCCGGTGTTGCGCAGATGCCACTGCTGGACGAAGTGGGTGTCGTTGGGCACGAGCCCGCCGCTGCCGAGGCCGTTCTTCTCGGCGTACTCGGTGCCAGCATCGTCGCCCAGTCGTTTCACCCATTCGTCTTCGCTGCCGACCGGCACGCGCACGCGCATGACCCCGGAGAACTTGTCGGTCTCGGCGATCTCGAGACCGGCAGCGCGGATCCGGGCCTCGACCGCGGCCGCCTGCTTCGCTGCCGGAAGGACCAGGACATCGCCGGGCGCGAAGCTGGCCTGTGCCAGCGCGGAGGACAGCAGCAAGGTGGAAACGAGCGAGACGAGCAGGCAACTGCGCATGGGGACTCCTTCGTGGTGAAAGCGGTTGCTACCGGATGGCAGCACTCGTTGTCGCAGCTGAAGGAACATGCGTCAACCCACGCCTGCGACGTCTGCGGCTCGGCGCATCACGGGTCGGGCCGCTCGGTCACCGCGCGCTGCGGCGCCGCCGGCAACGCCTGCTTCTGCCGCGCGCCGGTCGGGCCTTCCTGACGCAGCAGCGTCGGCAGATCCGGATACGGATAGACGACCGGCGCCTGGTCCTTCGGCAGACCACCGGTGTCCGCGCTCGGCCCGTAGGTCGAGTGCAGCGCCTTGCCGCAGAGCCGCAGCAGCACCGTCTGCTGGCCGCGGTGGTGCGCGGTGTGCGCGATCCGCCGCACCATCACCCACGCGCGCGACCGCGGCTCGGCGAAGAACGCGACGGTCTCGCCCCACCACGCGTCGTCTTTCACCGCGAGCGCGCCCAGGCGCGCCGCTGCCGCCGCCGCGTAGCACGCGATGAACGCCGCGCGCGTCTCGTCGGCCGGAGTCACCGGGCCCGGCACAGCGATGCCGAGCATGTTCGCGAACCAGCCGTTCTCGCCCACGCACTGGTGCACCATGTGCTCGCGCGCGTTGCGCCCGCGCCGGTCGCCACTGACCGGACGCCGCGCGAGGTCCTGCTCGTCGAACATGCTCCACACCGAGAGCGTCTTCTCGACCTCGGTGCGGTAGGTCTCGACCAGGAAGGAGAACGTGCCCGATGCGCCCATGCGCGCCGTTCTACTGCGATGCACGGCCACCACGAAGGGTGAGTCGCCCGAACAGGGGAGCGCCGGGGCCGCCGCCGCGCGATGATCGCGCCATGCCGCACCGCGACCCCACCGCCGCCACCGCCGCGTTCACCCTCGCGTTCGCGCTCGCCGCCTGCCTGCCGGCCCAGCGCCCGACGACCTACCGCTGCGCCCACGTGCTCGCCGAGGACGGCGCGTCGTGGCGCGGACCGACCGACGTCGTCGTGCTCGGTCCGGCCATCGTGCTCGTCGAGCCCGCCCGCAGCGAACCGGCAGACGTCGACTTCGGCGAGGCGTGGTTGATCCCCGGGCTGATCGACCTGCACACGCACGTCTGCCTGCATCCGTACGACGAGACGCCGTGGAACCAGCAGGTGCTCGAGGAGTCGCTCGAGCTGCGCTCGATGCGCGCGGTGGCGCACGCGCGCGCGACGCTCGCCGCCGGCTTCGTCGCGATCCGCGACCTCGGCACCGAGGGCGCGGGTTTCGCCGACGTCGCGCTGCGCTCCGCGATCCGCGCCGGCCTGGTGCCGGGACCGCGCGTGTTCGCGAGCACGCGCGCGATCGTCGCGACCGGCTGCTACGGACCGGTCCTGCCGACCGTCGACGCACCGAAGGGCGCCGAGCCGGCCGATGGCGAGGTCGGCGTACGGGTCGCGGTGCGGCGGCAGATCGCGGCGGGGGCGCAGTGGATCAAGGTCTACGCCGACTACCGCCGCGCGGCGGGCCAGCCGTCGACGCCGACGTTCACGCCGGCCGAACTGCTGGCGATCTGCGACGAGGCGAAGACCGCGGGCGTGCCGGTCGCCGCCCATGCCAACACCGACGAAGGCATCCGCCGCGCCGTGCTCGCCGGCGTGCGCACGATCGAGCACGGCAGCCTCGCCAGCGAGGACACGCTGCGTCTGATGGTCGAGAAGGGCGTCGTGCTGTGCCCGTGCCTCGCGGCCAACGAGGCGATCGTGCGCTACGCGGGCCACCGGGGTCCGATCGCCGACCGCCTCAACACCAGCCGCATCGGGTTCCAGCGCGCGCTCGCCGCCGGGGTCACGATCGCGTGCGGCAGCGACGCCGGCGTGTTCCGCCACGGCGACAACGCGCGCGAGATCGAGCTGATGGTCGAATACGGCATGACGCCGGCGCAGGCGCTGGCGGCGGCGACGACGACGGCGGCGCAGGTGCTCGGCGGATCCGAGACCGGGCGCATCGCGAAGGGGCCGATGTTCGGCTTCGTCGTGCTGGCCGGCGACCCGCTGCAGGCCGTACACAACCTGCGCAAGGTGAAGGCCGTCGTCACCGACGAAGGCGGCGACCGCCTGCCGGGGCTCAGGTGAACCCGAGCGTGTCAGGTCAGTCACCGGCCGGCGAACAGCTGCTCGAGCACCGGCCTGATCAACCGCGTCCAGTGGGCATAGCCATCGGCATTGAGGTGCAACCGGTCACCGCGGAACCAGCGTTCGGCAGGGCGACCGTCGGCATCGAGCAGGCCGCTGGCGGTGTCGACGAAGGTCAGGGTCGGATCCGCGGCGCAGCAGGCGGCGATGCGGGCGTTGGCGTCCTCGACGATCGCCAGGTGTCGTTCGCGGCTCGGACACGGACTGATGGCGATGTAGATCAGCGGCGCATCGCAGCCGAGCGCGCGCAGGCGGGTCACGAGTTCGACGAAGCGGCCGGCGACCCACTCGCCCGAACGCGGCGCGTCGCCGGCGATGTCGTTGGTGCCGGCGAAGAGGACTATGGCTGCTGGCCGGTGGCAGGTGACCAGCTCGGGCAACCAATAGGTCGTGTCGAAGATGCGCGAGCCGCCGAAGCCGCGGTTGATCACCGGCAGCGGTGCCATGTCGGCGGCGAGCGTCGACCACAGACGGATGCTCGAGCTGCCGACGAAGACCACCGGGTGAGCGACCTCGACGCGCTGCCGCGTGAACGCCGCGATGTCGTCCTGCCAGCGTTGCGGGTCTTCGCCGACCGGGATCGCGGGCGTGGCTGGCGGCGCGGGTTGGAACGGTGACGGCGCCGCGCAGGCGGTGAGCAACAGCAAGGCGAGCAAACGGCGCATGGTCGCGGCAATCTACGCCGGGCGCGCTCCACGCGTTTGCAATTCCACACCCCGTGCGCGCGTCACCCTGTCGCGGCGTGGTCCGGACCGGCGCGAGCCGGTTGTCGCTACGCACACCTCCGTAGAGAGACCCTGCCGAGCACCGCTATGATCCCCCTCTTGTCGGTTCCACCACAGCCCCTCACGCCAGCGGTCAGAAGGCCCCGTGGGGAATGAGTCGTCATGCTCTTCCTCACGGCAGTTCTGACCATCGGCGGCCTGACCGTGCTGCTGGCGTCGCTGCTGGCGGTGGCCAATCGCAAGCTGCACGTCGAGGAGGATCCACGCATCGACGTGGTCGAGGACATGCTGCCGCATGCCAACTGCGGCGCCTGCGGCTATCCCGGCTGCCGGCCGTTCGCCGAGGCGCTGGTCCAGGGCGCGACCGCGCCGGGTAAGTGCTCGGTCAGCGACGACGACGGCCGCGCGAGCATCGCGACGTTCCTCGGCGTCGACGTCGGCGCCGAGGAGAAGCGCGTCGCCCGGCTGGCCTGCGCCGGCGGCGACAACGTCGCCCGCGATCGCGCCCGCTACCAGGGCCTGGGGTCGTGCGGCGCCGCGGCGCTGGTGGCCGGCGGCGGCAAGAGCTGCTTCTGGGGCTGCCTCGGTCTGGCCGATTGCGAACGGGCCTGCGACTTCGACGCCATCGTCATGAACGAGCAGAACCTGCCGGTCGTCGACGAGGATCGCTGCACGGCCTGCGGCGACTGCGTCATCGCCTGCCCGAAGGACCTGTTCTCGTTGCACGCGATCAGCCATCGGCTGTGGGTGCAGTGCAGGTCGCAGGCCGAGGGTGACGAGGTGCTCGAAGACTGCCAGGTCGCCTGCACGGCCTGTGGCCGCTGCGCCATGGACGCCCCGAACCTGATCACGATGCAGGGCAACCTGCCGGTGATCGACTACGACCGCAATCACCGCACCAAGGACCCGATCCAGCGTTGCCCGACCGGGGCGATCGTCTGGCTCGATCCCGCGGCCGGACCCGAGAAGGGGCCGGCGGCACGCAAGATCATCCGCAAGGGCGCCCGCATGGACGCGCCAACCTAGACAGGAGACGGCAATGTCGATTCGCATGAAGGACAAGCAGAAGAGCCCCGCTCAGGACGACCGCAACGCCAAGGGAGCGAAGTACCCGGGCGTCCGGGCCGCACTCGACGGCAACACCGCCGTCATCATGTGCGAGCGCGAATCGACCGACGCCGCCGGCGCCTACCCGATCACGCCGAGCACGCAGATGGGCGAGTATTGGGCCGAGAACGCCGCCAAGGGCCACATCAACGTGTCCGGCCGGCCGCTGATCTTCATCGAGCCGGAGGGCGAGCACGCCGCCGCCGCGGTCACCGCCGGCCTGTCGATGACCGGCCTGCGGTCGTCGAACTTCAGCTCCGGCCAGGGCATCGCCTACATGCACGAGTCGCTCTACGCCGCCGTCGGCAAGCGGCTGACCTACGTGCTCAACATCGGCGCCCGGGCGATGACCAAGTCGACGCTCAACGTCCACGCCGGTCACGACGACTACCACTGCATGGACGACAGCGGCTTCTTCCAGCTGTTCGCCAAGGACGCGCAGTCGGCCGCCGACCTCAACATCATCAGCCACCGCATCGCCGAGCTGAGCCTGACGCCGGGCGCCATCGCCCAGGACGGCTTCCTGACGACGCACCTGATCGAGTCGATGAAGGTGCCCGAGCGCGGCCTGATCGAGGAGTACCTCGGCCGCCCCGAGGACATCATCGCGACGCCGACGCCGGCGCAGCGGATCATCTACGGCGACACCCGCCGCCGCATCCCCGAGCTGTGGACCGTCGACAACCCGATGCAGGCCGGCCTGGTGCAGAACCAGGACAGCTACATGCAGAGCGTCGCGGCGCAGCGGCCCTATTTCTTCGATCACATCCGCGAGCTGTCGGAGCAGGCGTTCGCCGAGTTCGAGGCGCTGACCGGCCGCGCCTACGCCCGCGTCCGCGTCTCGGGCATCGCCGACGCCGACTACCTGATCGTCGGCCAGGGCAGCCTGATCTCGAGCGCCGAGGCCGTCGCCGACTACCTGCACGAGACCCGTGGCCTCAAGGTCGGCGTCGTCGATCTGGTGATGTGGCGGCCGTTCCCCGCCGATCTCATCAGCCGCATCTTCAAGGGCAGGAAGGGCGTCGCCATCCTCGAGCGGCTCGACCAGCCGTTGGCCGTCGATCTGCCGATCATGCGCGAGGTCCGCGCCACCATCAGCCGCTGCATCGAGAACGGCCGCGACCCGAAGAACCCGGCATTCCCCGAACTCGAGACCTACAAGGCGATCGCCGATGCGCCGCCGCTCTACTCCGGTTCGTTCGGCATGGGCAGCCGCGACCTGCAGCCCGAGGGCATCATCGGCGCCATCGAGAACATGCTGCCGAGCGGCGCCGGCAAGCGCTTCTTCTACCTCTCGATCGACTTCCTGCGCGACAACCCGGTGACGCCCAAGCAGCGCATCTACCAGGAGCAGGTCGAGGCCGGCTATCCGAACGTGAAGGCGCTGGCGGTCAAGGGCAGCGAGAACCCCAACCTGATGCCGGATGGCGCGATCACCGTTCGCTTCCACTCGGTCGGCGGCTGGGGCGCGATCACCACCGGCAAGAACCTGGCGATGACGCTGTTCGATCTGCTCGGCTACCACATCAAGGCCAACCCGAAGTACGGCTCCGAGAAGAAGGGCCAGCCGACGACCTACTACCTGTCGGCGGCGCCCGAGCCGATCCGCATCAACTGCGAGTACTTCTACGTCGACGTGGTGCTGTCGCCGGATCCGAACGTGTTCCACCACACCAACGCGCTGGCCGGACTCAAGGAAGGCGGCACGTTCATCATCCAGAGCGATGCCGCGAGCCCCGAACTGATGTGGGACAGCATCCCGGCGCACTATCGCAAGACGATCGTCGACAAGAAGATCAAGCTGTTCTACCTCGACGCCTTCCAGGTCGCGCGCGACGAGGCCTCAGACCCCGAGCTGCAGCTGCGCATGCAGGGCATCGCCTTCCAGGGCGCGTTCTTCGCCGCCTCACCGGTGATGGCCCAGGCCGGGCTCGACGAGGAGAAGCTGCTCGACGCCATCCACAGCCAGCTGCGCGCCAAGTTCGGCGGCAAGGGCGCCCGCGTCGTCGAGGACAACATGCGCGTCGTCAAGCGCGGCTTCGACGAGGTCAAGGCGGTGCCGCACGGCTCGACCGCCGCCGTCGCGCCGAACGCACCGGCGGCCGCTGCCGAGCCGCCGCTGCCGCTGATGCTGAAGCGGCTGCCGCAGAGCAGCATGACGGCCTCGGACGTGCACCGCTTCTGGGAGCAGACCGGCAGCTTCTACGCCCGCGGCATGGGCAACGACAACCTGACCGACCCGTTCATCGGCCTCGGCGTGATGCCGGCCTCGACCGCGGTGTTCCGCGACATGACCGGCATCCGCTTCCATCACCCGGAGTGGATCGCCGAGAACTGCACCGGCTGCGGCAACTGCTACACGGTCTGCCCCGACACCGCGATCCCGGGCCTGGTCAACGACGTCTCGCAGGTGCTCGACACCGTGGTCGCGCGGGTGCGCAAGCACGGCGGCAAGACCGAGCACCTGCCGAAGGCGGTGCGCCAGCTCGAGCCGCAGCTGCGCGCGCTGCTGCTCGAGGCCGGTGAGAAGTGCGACGTCGGCGCCGTCATCAGCGAGGCGATCGACCGCACCGTCGCCGCCGCCGACGAGGGCGTGCGCGACGCGCTGCGCGGCGAGTTCGCCGCCTTCGAGGGCGAACTCGGCAGCTTCAAGCTCGCCATCACGCGGCCGTACTTCACCAACCAGGAGAAGGACGCCGCCGGCTCCGGCGGCCTCCTCAGCATCACGGTCAATCCCTACACCTGCAAGGGCTGCATGGAGTGCGTCGAGGTCTGTGGCGACGACGCCCTGCGCTCGATTCCGCAGACCGACACGACGATCAAGAACCTGCGCGCCGACTGGGATCTGTGGCTCGACCTGCCGACCACGCCGAAGAAGTTCCTCCGCGTCGAGGATCTCGAGCAGGGCATCGGCGCCCTCGAGACCCTGCTGCTCGAGAAGGACAACTACATGTCGTTCGCCTCGGGCGACGGCGCCTGCCTCGGCTGCGGCGAGAAGACCTCGGTGCACCTGTTCACGGCCACCGTCGAGGCGCTGATGCGGCCGCGCGTGGCACGCCACCTCGAGGCCATCGACGACCTGCTGGCCCGGCTCGAGCGGCACATCAAGCTGCGCCTGGTCGAAGAGGTCGACGTCGGCGACGCCGCCGTCATCGGCAGGATCATGGGCGAGATCGGCCACGGCGACGTCACGCTGTCGACGCTGGCCGAGCGCATCGAGCAGGTCACCGGCGGCGAGCCGATCGATCAGGAATGGCTGCAGCGCGCCACCGGCCTGGTGGCCGAGCTCAAACGGCTGCGCTGGCAGTACACCGATGGTGAGACCGGGCGCGGCCGCTCCAACATGGGCATGGTCAACTCGACCGGCTGCACCTCGGTCTGGGGCAGCACCTGGCCGTTCAACCCGTACCCGTTCCCGTGGACCAACCACCTGTTCCAGGACTCGACCTCGATGGCGCTGGGTCTGTTCGAGGGCCACATGCAGAAGATGGCGGCGGGCTTCCGCGCCATCCGCATGGCCGAGCTCGAGGTCGCCGGCCGCTACGACCCGCGCCAGCACGACGACTTCTTCCGCTACTTCGACTGGCAGCAGTTCACCGACGAGGAGTGGGAGCTGTGTCCGCCGGTGGTCGCCGTCGGCGGTGACGGCGCGATGTACGACATCGGCTTCCAGAACCTGTCGCGGGCGCTGATGTCTGGCAAGCCGATCAAGGTGTTCGTCGTCGACACCCAGGTCTACAGCAACACCGGCGGTCAGGCCTGCACCTCGGGCTTCTTCGGCCAGGTCTCCGACATGGCCCAGTACGGCAAGGCCACGCGCGGCAAGGAGGAGGTGCGCAAGGAGATCGGCCTGATCGGCATGGCGCACCGCACCACCTACGTGATGCAGAGCTCGATCGCGCATCCGAACCACATGATCGAGGGCTTCATCAAGGGCCTGAAGGCGCGGCGGCCGGCGCTGTTCAACCTCTACGCCGCCTGCCAACCCGAGCACGGCATCGGTGACGACCTGAGCTCGCACCAGAGCAAGCTCGCGGTCGAATCGCGCGCCTACCCGCTGTTCCGCTACGACCCCGACGCCGGCGTGCTGCCGCAGGATTGCTTCGACCTCGAGGGCAACCCGGCGATCGACGAGACCTGGCCCACCTACCAGCTGCGCTACCTCGACGGCGATGTCGAGAAGGCGATGGAGCTGCCGCTGACGTTCGCCGACTTCGCCGTCACCGAGGCGCGCTTCCGCAAGCACTTCCGCACCGCGCCGCACGACACCTGGAACGCCAACATGGTGCCGCTGCACGAGTTCATCGCGCTCGAACCGGACGATCGCGAGGGCCTGTTCCCGTACCTGTGGACGGTCGACAAGAAGCAGCACCTGGCGCGCCTCCTGGTCGCCGAGCCGATCGTGCGTTCGTGCGAGGACCGCCGCGACTTCTGGCTCATGCTGCGGTCGCTGGCGCGTGAGGCCGAGGAGTCGCGCAGCGACATCGAGCAGGCCGTGCAGCGCGCCATGGTCTCAAAGCTGGCCAGCGGCTTGATGCAGCTCGCGACCGGCAGCGTCGGCGATGCAGGCGCGGCGTTGCAGAGCCTGGTCGCGCCGACGGCGACGAACGGCGGCGGCAACGGCAACGGCGCCGCGGCGGCAACGGGCGGCGACTACATGGCGCCCTGGATCGACAGCGAGCAGTGCACCGCCTGCGACGAGTGCATGAACATCAACGCCAAGATCTTCAAGTACAACGCCCAGAAGAAGGCGGTGATCGCCAACCCCGACGGCGGCCCCTACAAGGATCTGGTCAAGGCGGCCGAGCGCTGCACGGCGCGCGTCATCCACCCCGGCCTGCCGCGCGATCGCGGCCAGAAGGGCATCGACAAGCTGATCGCCCGGGCCACCAAGTTCAACTGATCGACGATGCGCTTCTGGGCCCGCAACAACACCTTCGCCCACGGCATCCACCCGCCGGAGGCGAAGGACGACACCAAGGACCTCGCGATCCGCCAGTTCCCGTTCGCGCCGGTACAGGTCGTGCCGCTGCAGCAACACCTCGGCAAGCCGGCGATCGCCGAGGTCAACGAGGGCCAGGAGGTGACGCGCGGCCAACGCATCGCCCGGGCCGACGGCTTCATGTCGGTGTCGATGCACGCCCCGGCCTCGGGCACCGTACGCAGGATCGGCCTCGCGCCGGCGATCAGCGGCCAGATGACGCCCGCGATCTTCATCGAGCCGTTCCCGGCCTCGACCCAGGAGGTGATGCAGGGCACGCCGTGCCACGCCGACACCGCGACGCCTGACGAGATCGTCGCCGCCGTGCAGGAGGCGGGCATCGTCGGCCTCGGCGGCGCCGCCTTCCCGACCCACGTCAAGCTCAGGATCCCCGACGGCAAGGCGGTCGACACGCTGCTGATCAACGGCGCCGAGTGCGAGCCCTACCTGACCACCGACCACCGCGTGATGCTCGAACACGCGGCCGACGTCATCGCCGGCATCCCCTATCTGATGAAGGCGACCGGCGCGCCGCGCACGGTGATCGCCATCGAGGCCAACAAGCCCGACGCCGCCACCGTGCTGGCGCAGGCCGTCCCGCCCGGCGCGCCGATCACCGTCCAGGTGCTGCCGGTCAAGTACCCGCAGGGCGCCGAGAAGATGCTGATCACGGCGCTGCTCGGTCGCGAGGTGCCGTCCGGCGGACTGCCGCTCGACGTCGGCGCGCTCGTGACCAACGTCGCCACCTGCGCCGAGATCGGCCGCCTGCTGCCGCACGGCGCCGGCATCCACGAACGCGTCGTCACCGTCGGTGGCCCGGCGGTGGCGAAGAAGGGCAACTACCGGGTGCCGATCGGCACGCCGCTGCGCTTCGTGCTCGAGACCTGCGGCCTCGCCGACGACGTCACCCGCGTCTTCCTCGGCGGACCGATGATGGGCAACGCCGTCAGCAGCCTCGACATCCCGGTGACCAAGGGCACCTGCGGCATCATCGCCTTCACCGCCCGCGAGACCGGCCACATCAGCGGCCAGCACGAGTACCCGTGCATCCGCTGCGGCCACTGCCTCGACGCCTGCCCGATCTTCCTCAATCCGTCGCAGCTCGGCCTGCTGGCGCAGAACGGCCAGTACGATCGCATGGCCGCCGAGCACCACCTCATGGACTGCTTCGAGTGCGGCTGCTGCACCTTCGTCTGTCCGTCCCACATCCCGCTGGTCCAGCACTTCCGCGTCGGCAAGCGCGCGGTGCGCAAGGCGAAGGCGGCGGCACAGTGATCGGCCGCGCCAACACCAAGGCGTCGGATCACGGCTCGGGCCGGACGCTCGACATCCGCAGCTCGCCGCACATCCTCAGCGGCAACCGGGTCGACAGCATCATGTTCAACGTGGTGCTGGCGCTGCTGCCGGTGACCGCGTTCGCGGTCTACGCCTTCGGCCTCACGGCGCTGCTGACGCTGATCACCGCGACCGGCGCCTGCGTGCTCGCCGAACACCTGGTCTGCCGGCTCAACGGCAAACCCACGACCATCGGCGATTGGTCGGCCGTCATCACCGGTCTGCTCTACGGCCTCAGCCTGCCGCCCGGCCTGCCGCTGTGGATGACCGCGGTCGGCGGCGTCATCGCCATCGTGCTCGGCAAGGCGTTGTTCGGCGGGCTCGGCAGCAATCCGTTCAACCCGGCCCTGGTCGGTCGCGCCATCCTGCAGGCGGCGTTCCCGGTGGCGATGACGACCTGGCCCGTCGCCGTCGCCGATCGCTTCACCTCGTTGCCGTCGTCGCTGCTGGCCTGGCCGTTCATGGCCCCGACCTACGACGGCCTGAGCGGCGCGACGCCGCTGGCGCTGTGGAAGTTCGACCACCAGCTGACCGCGACCGCCGACCTGTTCTTCGGCCTCGGCTCCGGCGCGAGCGGCGAACTGGTCTTCACCGCCGGCTCGACCGGCGAGACGTCTGCGCTGCTGGTCCTGCTCGGCGGCGCCTGGCTGGTGGCACGCCGGATGATGAACTGGCGCATCCCGCTCGCGATCTTCGCCACCGTGTTCGTGTTCTGCGGCATCCTCGAGACGATCGACCCGGCGCGCTATGCCGGCCCGATGTTCATGCTGCTGTCCGGCGGCATGATGCTCGGCGCCGTGTTCATGGCGACCGACATGGTCGGCTCGCCGATGACCCACATGGGCTGCGTCGTCCACGGCATCGTGATCGGCGTGCTGGTCGTCGTGATCCGGGTCTGGGGCGGCATGCCCGAAGGCATGATGTACGCGATCCTGCTGGCCAACGCGCTGGCGCCGCACATCGACGGCCTGATCCGACCCAGGGTCTACGGCACCCGGTCGCGGCTGGCACGGCAGACACGGAGGACGTCATGACCGCGCCCGCCGTGACCGCCCCGGCGCCGACTCCGGTCTGGCACCTCTACCGCGCCCTGGTCGGCATCGGCCTCCTGTGCGGGCTCCTGATCGTGAGCGTCTACGTGCTGACCAGGCCGATCATCCAGGCCAATCGGATCGCAGCCCGTCAGGCCGCCGTGCTCGAGGTCCTGCCGGCCGCGACCAGGAGCCGCACGTTCCGCCTCGCCGACGACGAAACGTTCGCGCCGGTCGCCGTCGACAGCCTTGGCGAAGGACTCGTCTTCGCCGGTTTCGATGCCGATGGCCGGCTCGTCGGCGTCGCGCTCGAGGCCGCGGGCCAGGGCTACGCCGACGTCGTGCGCGTGCTCTACGGCTATTCGTTCGATCAGCAGGCCGTGATCGGCATCAAGCTGCTCGAGAGCCGCGAGACGCCGGGCCTCGGCGACCGCGTCGAGAGCGATACGGGATATCAGGCCAACTTCGAGCGACTCGACGTCGCGCTGACCGCCGACGGCAGCGCGCTGCAGCACCCGATCGAGTTCACCAAGAACGGCGGCAAGCAGCATCCGTGGCAGATCGACGGCATCACCGGCGCCACCATCACCTCGCGCGCCATCGCCGACATGCTCGCCGCCAGCACCGCCCATTGGATCGCCCGCGTGGTCCGACGCAGCGCCGACTTCCGGCCCGAGAACTGAGCCATGACCTCCGAACGACAAGACCAGACGACCGGCACCGACGAGTTCCTCAAGGGACTGTGGGCGCAGAACCCGGTGTTCGTGCAGGTGCTCGGCATGTGCCCGGTGCTGGCCGTGACCAACACCGCGCAGAACGCGCTGGCGATGGGGCTGGCGACGGCGTTCGTGCTGCTGATGTCGAACCTCGTCGTCAGCGCGATCCGCGACTTCGTGCCCAAACAGGTCCGCATCGTCACGTTCATCCTGGTGATCGCGACCTTCGTCACCGTCGTCGACTACTCGATCCAGGCCATCAGCCTGTCGCTGCACAAGGCGCTCGGCGCCTTCATCTCGCTGATCGTCGTCAACTGCCTGATCCTCGGTCGCGCCGAGGCCTTCGCCAGCAAGAACGGCCCGCTGCGCTCGGTGCTCGACGGCCTCGGCATGGGGCTCGGCTTCACCATCGGCCTGCTCTGTCTCGGCTGCGTGCGCGAGCTGCTCGGCAAGGGCGCGCTGTTCGGCCTGCCGCTGTTCGGTGCCGGCTACCAGAGCTGGGTCATCATGATCCTGCCGGCCGGCGGCTTCTTCACCCTGTCGGCCTGGCTCTTGCTGTTCAACTGGCGCGCCCAGGTCCGCGCCCGTCGCCAGCAACTCGAAACGGAGACGACCGCATGAACGACTCCCTCGGCGTCATCTTCGTCAACGCCTGCCTCGTCAACAACTTCGTGCTGGCCTTCTTCCTCGGCATCTGCCCGTTCCTCGGCGTCTCGGGCAAGCTCGCCACGGCCTCGCGGATGGGGCTGGCGGTGACGTTCGTGATGCTGGTGAGCTCGATGTGTGCCTACGGCATCAACGCGCTGCTGATCGCGATCGACGCGCCGTATCTGCAGCTGCTGTCGTTCATCGCCGTGATCGCGTCGACGGTGCAGCTGGTCGAGATGTTCATCAAGAAGGCGAGCCCGGTGCTGTTCCGCGCGCTCGGCATCTTCCTGCCGTTGATCACCACCAACTGCGCGATCCTGTTCCTGGCCCTGACCCAGACCGCCAAGGGCTTCTCCCTGCTGCAGTGCGCCGTCTACGCGATCGGCGCCGGCGCCGGCTTCACGCTGGCGTTGGTGCTGATGGCCGGCGTCCGCGAGAAGCTCGAGCTGGCCCGACTGCCGGATGTGGTCAAGGGCACCGCCATCGCGCTCGCCGTCGCCGGACTGCTGTCCGTGGCCTTCATGGGTTTCGCGGGGTTGGGGGCGTGAGCATGGGCGTCGAACTCATCAAGGCGATGGCCGGCATCGCCGTCATCCTCGGCGCCTGGCTCGCGGTGCAGCGGGCCTGGCGCGCGGCGTTCCCCGACGCGACCGAAGCGGACGCGCTGGCCCGGCACGGCAGCTGTCACGGCTGCGGCTGCGAGACGCCCTGCGACAACTCGAAACAGGCGCGACGATCCGCGCAGGAATCATCATGAAATGGAGGACAGAGGCCATGCGACTGCAGGACTACGACACCTCGGACCAGTTCTCGGCGACGCTGGTCAGCACCGAGCGCATCACGCCGACCGCGACCGACGAGGTCCGCGAACTCGAGATCGACATCGGCCGCCCGACGTTCTCCGCTCACGCCGGCCAGAGCGTCGGCGTGCTGGCGCCGGGCCAGCGCGAGTTCGGCCAGGATCATCACTTCCGCCTCTACACCGTCGCCGACCTGCCCGAACAGCTCGAACGCTCGACCCGCATCAAGCTCTGCGTCAAGCGCTGCAGCTACGTCGACGAGTACAGCGGTGAGCGCTACCAGGGCGTCGCCTCGAACTGGCTGTGCGACCTGCGCGCCGGCGCCGAGATCACGATGACCGGACCCTACGGCACCCCGTTCGAGATCCCGGCCGAGCTCGACGCCACGCTGCTGCTGATCGGCGCCGGCACCGGCATCGCGCCGTTCCGCGCCTTCTGCAAGCGCCTCTACCACGACGTGCCCGACTTCGCCGGCAAGGTGCTGCTGTTCCATGGCGCGCGCAGCGGACTCGATCTGATCTACCACAACAGCGAGAAGGACGACTTCAGCCAGTACTACGACCGCGGCACGTTCGAGGCGATCCAGGCCCTCAGCGACCGCCCGCACTGGACCGACGCCGTCGACTGGCAGGGGGCCTTCGAGAGCCGGGCCCAGGAACTCGCCTCGCTGCTCGACGATGCCAAGACCTACGTCTATGTCGCCGGGCTCGAGAAGATCCGCGACCGTCTCGACCGCACGCTCGCCGAAGTCGTCGGTTCCGAGAGTCGATGGGCGCGGCGCAAGGCCGAGCTCATCGCCGGCCATCGTTGGGTCGAGCTGCTGTATTAGGCTGCGACTCAAATGTCGAGGCAGGACTTCGCCGACGAACTCGGACAGTGACACTGCCAGAACCGGCGCAGCACGATTGAAGAACGAAAGGTTGCCTTTCGATTTTCGATCACCGAGGCTCGGGTGCCCATCACCCCGAAGCCGCTTGCCCCAGGGCCCGGAAACCGGCGAACGACCGGCACCTGCCGATAGGGCCCCAACCCGGGCACGGGGCACCCTTCCTGATGACGACCCTCGATCACGCCACGCTCGTCACCCGCCTGCGGACCATCCAGGGCGACATCCGGTCGGCGCTGCGCTCGCACATGCAGACCCAGGGGGTCGCGGTGCTGTCGCGAACCGTCCGCGACGACGATGGCGACACGATCTTCGGCATCGACGCCCACGTCGAGGAGATCCTGCTCGATCAATGTCAGGAATGGGGTCGGACGCAGCACTTCGTCCTGATCGCCGAAGGGCTCGACCCGGGAGGTCTGCAGTTCGGCAGGCAGGGGCGGGGCGGACCACCGTTCCGCCTGTTGGTCGACCCGATCGACGGCACCCGTGGCCTGATGTACGACAAGCGCTCGGCCTGGAGCCTGATGGGCATCGCCCCGGATCGGGGGCCGGCGACCAACCTGTCGGATATCGAGATCGCGGTCATGACCGAGCTGCCGACGACGCGGCAGGCGACCAGCGACGTGCTGTGGGCCGGCAAGGGCGAAGGCGTCGGCGGCGAACGTCACGACCTGGGCCATGGCACCGCCCGGCCCATCGCCGTCGTGCCGAGCAAGGCACCGACGTTGTTGCATGGCTTCGCGACCGTGAGCAACTTCTTCCAGGGCGGTAAGGAGCTGCTGGCGCGGCTCGAGGAGGCGATCCTGCAGCGCGCGCTCGGCCCGTGGAACCCGGCCAAGGCCGAGGTCTACTGCGACCAGTACATCTGCTCGGGCGGTCAGCTCGCCGAGGTCGCCCTCGGGCGCGATCGGTTCGTGCTCGACGTGCGCCCGTTGGTCCATCGCAAGCTCGGGGTCGAGGCGTCGCTCACCTGCCGGCCGTACGACGTCGTGAACTGGCGCATCGCCGCCGAGGCCGGCTGCGTCGTCTGCGACCCGTACGGCGACCCGCTCGACGCGCCGCTCGACACCACGACCAACGTCGCGTTCGCCTGCTATGCCAATCAGGCGCTCGCGGACCGGATGATCCCGATCGTGCGTGAGGAAGTGGAACGGCACCTCGGGCCGCGATGATCGCCCGCGATCGTCCCGTCGCTACCGCCGCCAACCCTCGACCTGGACCAGCCGATCTTCCTCGGCGATCCAGGCCGACAGCTTGCCGCCATAGACGCAGCCGGTGTCGAGGCCGATGCACTGCGGCCTTCGCA
>JAGQRA010000573.1 GCA_020425885.1 Planctomycetota bacterium
AGTCGCCACCGGCCTGCTGCTGGAACTGCTGCCAGGCGGCGGCGACGGCCGCGGTCGGTTCCTGGGCCGACAGCATGGTTGGAAGGAGGGAGAAGGCGAGGGCGGAGCCCAGAACACCCGGGATGGAATGGCGTGGCATGGAGGTCTGCCATGATGGGATCAGGCCGACGATTTGTCACCGGGCTCCTCGGGCGCTCGGCGCGCTGGCGCCTTGCTCTGCTTCGCTGCGCTCTGGCGTCGCCACCGCGGTTCACGGGCACATGAGCGGGTCGGCGTGGCGGTCGGTCTCGAAACGGGACCGGCGGGCGCCGGGATAGCCTGCGGGAAGGCCCCTTGCCAAGGCGCGAGCTCGCATCGGGCCGGCCGCCTCGGGACCGCGGCCACCGGCGGGGCTCAAGCCGCTGCATCGCGGCGCCGATGCGAGGGAGCTGCATACCGCCGGCGCGGGTGGCCGCGGTCTGCGTGCAACGGGGCCCTTCAACCACCCGATCGAGGATGACAGAGCATGCGCGGTAATCGAACCACGACAGGGCAGGAAGGGGTCGCGTTGATCTCGGCGATCTGGCTGACGATCGTCGTCATGGGCGTCGTGACCACCGGGACCATCATCCTGAGGTCGCATCGATCGCAGACGCGGATCGCCTTCGCCAAGAACAGCCAGGCCTTGCAGATCGCCCGTTCCGGTCTGGTCGAGGCCCGCAGCTGGCTGCGGCGGCAGACCTCGCAGCCGGTCACCGACTTCGTGCCGGTGCTGGATCCCGGCGCCGATCCGCCGGTGCTCGACACCATCGAGCCCGACATCGGCATCGTCCGCGAGTTCCGCATCACCGGTCAGACCTGGGCCCGCTACGAGGTCTGGAAACAATGGGACGCGGACCCGGTCCCGGCGCGGCTGGCGTTGCGCCAGCAGCTGCAGTGCGAGGACATCTCGGCGGCGCGGCAGGCCAACGGCGAAGGCGTGGTCTGGCGCCTGCGCTGCATGGGCTACATCTTCAATCGCGGCGACGAGAACGTCGCCTTCGACGTGCAGCCGAACTACGTCATCGCCAAGGAGCTGCTCGAGGTCGAGGTCGAACGCCTGCTGCTGCAGCTGCCCGGCGAGGGCGCGGTCAACGTCAGCGACGGCAACAACTGCCACGTCAACACCATGGGCCGCATCATCGGCGGGGCCAACGGCGCCGGCATCTTCTATCCGGCCGGCACCGGCACGCCGACGACCGGCCCGAACAACCAGAACCGCGTCACCGGGACGCCGCGGCTGTCGAGCACCTCCGACCCGTACGACGACAGCTACGAGGCCGTGTTCAGCCTGTCGCTCAGCGAGATCAAGGCGATGGCCTCGATGGTGCTGACCGACATGTCGCAGTTCCCGGTGCCGGTCCCGGAGGGATCGATCATCGTCGTCGAGCAGGCCTCGATCAACTTCGACAGCTCGCAGCCGTTGACCGGTAACGGGCTCGTGATCCTGGTCGGCAACGTCAACATCGCCAACGGCAGCAACAGCAACTTCTCGGGCTTCCTCTACGTCGACGGCGGCTTCACGATGCGCGCGCCGGCGGAGATCCGGGGGGCCGTCATCGTCACCGGCAACATGACCCTGCAGGGTTCGGCCGACTACGCGACGATCCAGTACGACGAGGACGTGCTGAGCGGGTTGCGGGCGATGTTCGGCAGCTACAACGTCTCGAGTTCGTTCAAGCGGCTGCTGAATCAGGAGTAGGGCCGCCGCCGGTGCCGGGTCACGTGCCGTGGCTGGGAGTTTGGCGTTCGGGAGTTTGACGTCCGTTCGGGTCGGACGCTAGGCTGCCGGCATGGGTGGATACTGGCACGGGGTCCCGCGGTGGACCTGAGCGGCTTCGTCCGAAGCCTGCGCGAGAATCGTGACGACGGGCCCGGCGTCGTCGATGCATGGCACCGTACCGAACCGCGACCGGCGGCCATGCGGGCGATCCCCGATTGGCTCCATCCGGGCCTGCTGGCGGCGCTGCAGGCCCGCGGCATCGTCGAACTCTACGCCCACCAGCGCGAGTGCGCCGACCTGCTGCGCGGCGACGGTCGCGGCCGCGGGGTCGACACCGTGATCTCGACCTCGACCGCGTCGGGCAAGTCCCTGGCCTATCACCTGCCGGTGCTCGACGCGTTGCTGCGCGAGGGGCTCGATGCCCGCGCGCTCTACCTCTACCCGACCAAGGCGCTGGCCCGCGATCAGATGGCGGACGTCGGGCGGCTGCTCGCGGATTGCGGTCGCGACGACCTCGCCGTGGCGGTCTACGACGGCGACACGCCGCCTTCGGTGCGCCAGGCGATGCGCGATCACGGCGCGCTGGTGCTGACCAATCCGCACATGCTGCACCAGGGCATCCTGCC